>NZ_DATBVQ010000178.1:0-21123 GCF_036515215.1 Flavobacterium sp. | reverse complement strand
ATTGAATGGCCTATTGGTTACCAAGATATCGCTCCATGGTACAGTCATGTAGAAAAATTCATCGGTGTTTGCGGAAGCAAGGAAAATATTGAAACCATGCCCGATGGCGAATTTTTGCCAGCATATGAATTGAATAGTGTGGAACAACATTTGCAAGAAACACTTGCCACAAAATTTGGTAGGCATTATGTTTCGGGGCGATGGGCACAAATCACAGAACCGCAAAAAATACACACAGAGCAAGGTCGGGCGCAGTGCCAAAATAGAAATCTATGCATGAGGGGCTGTCCCTTTGGAGGCTATTTCAGCTCTGTGACTTCCACTTTGCCTTGGGCGGAGAAAACCGGGAACCTGACCATTAGACCTTTCTCTGTGGTTCATTCGATTATTTATGATGAAGAGAAACAAAAAGCAATTGGAGTAAAAATAATTGACACTAATACCAAAGAGGAAATTGAATATTACGCGAAAATAATTTTTGCCAATGCATCCGCGTTAAATACAAATCTTATTTTGCTTAATTCAGTTTCCAAACGTTTCCCAAATGGCTTGGGAAATGACAATGGCCTGCTCGGCAAGTATATTTGTTTTCATAACTACAGGGCGGGTATGAGCGGCGAATTTGATGGTTATGAAGATAAGTATTATAAAGTGTCCAAACCTGCAGAATGTATCATTCCAAATTTTAGAAACGTAGAGGAACAAGATACTGATTTTGTGGGCGGTTACGTTATATTTTCTGGAGCGGGTAGAGAGAAACTGAGTGAGAAAGGACTTACCGAAACCATTGGCGAAAACTTTAAAGAACAAATTAGCCAACCCGGAAAATGGTCTGCTTACATGTATATGCAAGGCGAGACTATTCCTAAGGAAAGTAATCACGTTAGATTAAGCCAAGAGAAAAAAGATCAATGGGGTATTCCACTATTGATAACATCCGTGGATTATGATGACAATGATGATAAGATGGTTAAGGATTTTTTGGAGCAGGGGAAAGCCATGCTAGAGGCAGCTGGCGCACAAAATATCGTAACCAATGAAAACAGACAGCCGCCGGGATTGGACATACATGAAATGGGTGGGGTAAGAATGGGAAAAGACCCCAAAACCTCTTTACTGAATGAATGGAACCAAATGCACCTGTGTAAAAATGTTTTTGTAACGGATGGTGCCTGTATGACAAGTACGGGTAATCAAAGTCCGTCAATATTATACATGGCGCTTACTGCCAGAGCGGTTAATTATGCGGTTGATGAAATGAGAAAAGGAAACCTTTAAATAACTCAGAAATGAACAGACGTGATTTAATAAAAAATATTGCCATTTTAACTGCTGCCTCCTTTGTGGGCGCAGATTTATTTTTAGTGGGATGCAAAAGTGATAAGAGAGACAATTTTACCCCGTTTGACATTAATTTTTTCGACGAAGTGGCAGAGACCATTATCCCTAAGACCGAAACCCCTGGCGCAAAGGATGCCGAAACGGGAAAATTTATGGCCTTATTCGCGACTGATTGCTACAATGACACGGACAAAGAAAATTTGCGGAAAGGAATCACAAAAATGAATGAAGCCTCCGAAAATAAGTTTGGAAGTTCATTCATGGAAATAACTAAAACGCAGAAACAAGAGTTGCTTATCGTTATCGATGCCGATGCCAAAAAATACAACCGGCAAAAAAGAGAAGAGGAAGCGATACATTATTTCACTATGATGAAGCAATTAACTTTATTGGGCTTTTTTACCTCGGAGGCAGGGGCTACACAAGTGCTACGTTATAAACCGGTGCCGGGAAAATATGAAGGAAGCATCCCATACAAAAAAGGGGAGAAGTCATGGGCGTAGATAATTTTTATCAAATGAAATAAAAAACAAGGAATAATATGAAAAAAACAACTGCAATAATCGTAAGCCTATTTTGTATGATTGCGAGTGCTAATGCGCAAAAAAAAACGTTCGCAAATGACACTAATTTACTTACGGAAAAACAAAAAAAGGAAGGCTGGCAATTATTATTTGATGGTGTATCTACAATCGGTTGGCATACTTTCAACAAGACTATTTTAGGTTCAGCGTGGAAAGTGGATGGAGGAACCTTACATTTGGATTCTTCAAAAAAGGAAGGTTGGCAAACCGCAAATGGCGGCGATATTGTTTATGACAAAATTTTTGAAAATTTCGATTTTAAAATAGAATGGAAAATTTCTAAGGGAGGAAACAGTGGTATCATGTTTTATGTCCAAGAAGGAAAACAATACGAATACCCATGGCAGACAGGGATCGAATGTCAAGTTGCCGATAACCAAAATAATGAGGATGGCAAGATAGATAAATGTCGAGCTGGCGATTTGTATGATTTAGTATCCTGTAATAAGGATGTGGCAAAACCTGAAGGCGTATGGAATCAATTGGAAATAATAAGTAAAAACGGCAAATTGAGGGTGTTTTTAAATGATGTAAAGGTGATCTCTACAACAATCTGGGACAGAAATTGGAAAGGTTTAATTGATGCAACCAAATTTAAAGAGATGCCCGGATTCGGGACTTTCAGAACCGGAAAAATAGCCCTGCAGGATCATGGTGCAGCCGTTTGGTACAGAAATATAATGATTAAAAAATTGTAGGATAGTTGCCATAAATCAATCAAAGTATCGTGAAACAATGTATAGTCCAGCATTTATATAAATGTACTAAGAATATTTTTTAACAAATGACAGAAGAACTATTTAATCTAATCATTATGAAAAAAACGCTTGTTTTAGTATTTGCTCTTATTTCCTTTATCCAAAGTAAAGCTCAAGAAAAACCATACTATGAAGACATTATAAAATTCAGAAATTACGATAAAGTTAATCCGCCTCAAAAAGATGTCATACTTTTCATAGGTAGTTCTACTTTTACTATTTGGGGTGATGAAGTGCGAAAAGATTTCGACAATAACAAAATCATAAATCGAGCATTTGGAGGTTCGACCTTAGTAGATTTAATAAATTATGAAGATGAAATAATATTTGCATACCATCCCAAGAAAATAGTGATTTATTGCGGCGAAAATGATATTGCCAATGACTATCCTAAGGTAAGCGGAAAAGAGGTTGCCAAAAGATTCAAACAACTATATCAAGATATTCGTTTGAAATTCCCAATAATTCCAATTGTTTATTTGGCCATAAAACCAAGTCCGTCGCGTTGGGAAATGAGAAATAAGATGATTGATGCGAATCGTAAAATTGAAAAATATTTAAAAAAACAATCGAACAATCATATCGTGAAAATTTGGAATAAATTGTTGGATGAAGATGGAAAACCAAAGGCAAGTTTGTATCTGGAAGACGAATTGCATTTGAATCCCCAAGGATATAAAATATTGACAATAGAGCTTTATAACTACGTTAATTGAAAAGATAAGCCATCAACACAAAATCAGGCTTTATCGTTTGTGAAGGCACTGGCAAGTTATAATATGTCAATGTCTTGTTCTTAATCCCGAGAAGTTTGTACGAAAAAAATCAAGCTATAAACTCTTGGTCTATTCAAATGCGGTCAAGGAATTCCTTATTGATGGGTTTTACCTGAAAGCGAACTACATTTTTATCTCCGTTCGCGCGAGCGATATTATCATTATCGATGGTTGATGAAATGATATATGCCTTACAATAGTTTTTTAACGTGTTGGCCAATTTTATTTTAATGCGTAAATGGCAGCATGAGTTGCAGTGACACAGAACAAAAAAGGAGGCCTTTTTAAAGGGCCTCCGATTGTGATTCTGATTTACCATTTATCAAATCACACCCGCTGAGCATGAAATGACTATTTGAATAATCTTCTCTTTTCAGAGGGCTTTACTCAAGTGATTAATCAAAAACACACTCAAAGATACAAATAATATATCAGAAGTAATTGTAAATAAGGTTTTTAACTATTAATTAGGCTATTTTTTTTATCCGTTGCAGTTTTAGAAACAGATTACAGAAATAGATAATGCATACCCGGTTTTGGATCTGTACTGATAAAAAAAATCCGCCAACTATTGCGATAAATTTTGTCATAATGATGTCGTAAAGGTATGGCTACAGCTAAATATATCATAAGAATGAAGTCAAAGAAAAGCGCTGGAATACTTTTGTATAAAAGAATTGACGGCCAATTGTATATCCTGTTGGTACATCCCGGTGGTCCTTTTTGGGAGGGCAACGATAAAGGACATTGGTCAATACCAAAAGGAGAATTTACTGAGGAAGAAAATGCATTTGATGCCGCTATCAGAGAATTTGAAGAAGAAACCGCTACCCGTTTAGAGGGACACTTTACAGAACTCTCTCCGGTAAAATTAAAATCAGGCAAAATAGTTTATACCTGGGCTTTAGAGGGGGATATTAATGCGGATACCATAGTAAGCAATACTTTTGAAATCGAATGGCCACCAAAGTCAGGAACCATAAAAACTTTCCCCGAAATAGACAAGGCGCAATGGTTTACCGTCGAGGAAGCCTTGGTGAAAATCAATGAAGCGATGCGAGATCTTATTTTGCAGCTGCTAGCGAAGATCGAGCCTTGAGCGAGAAGAATGCAGCGCAAGGATATGGGAATACGCTCCGCATAGCGGATGTAGAAACAAAATCAAATTATTAGGAGAACCTATAAAATAAAAAGCGGCGGTAAACTTTTGCTTACTGCTGTTTTCGATAGCTATTCTCATTTGTTTTCAGTGCTGTATCGACTTTCCTGAACTGGAAATTAATACTTTAAACTGTTGGAATTGGTTGTCCATACCTGAATACTAGGTATAAAATCACTATCATCCGATGATAGCAATGATAAAATGGAGTTCGCAATAATTTGTAAATGGGCTTGTATTGCTGGTGATTTGACTGTAATCAAAAATATAATGCTAAATTTAGTCTCAAAACCCACTGGGATGTTTGCACTCATTCTTTATATTTGAACGAAAAACCTAAACTTTAAAATTAAATAGTATATAATGTCCTCATTCAAACATAAAGTAGAAATTCAAGTCCGTTTTAAAGATCTAGATATGATGGGTCATGTCAACAATGCAAATTATTTTACATATGTAGAATATGCAAGACTGCAATATTTTGACAGTGTCGTAGGTGTAAATACAGATTGGCACTCGCAAAAAGGACTGATAATGGCGCATTTTGATATTGACTTCCGACAAGCTATATCTTTTGAGGACAAAATCAATGTCCATACGAGATGTTCCCGATTGGGGACTAAAAGCTTTGACTTGTCTTGGAAGATAACCAAAAATACAGATGATAACAGTACAGAAGAAATCGTTGCTGAGGGAAAAGCCGTTATTGCTTGTTACGATTATGATTTAAAAAAAGCAAAAGAAATTCCTGCTGATAGAAGGAAATTAATTGAACATTTTGAAAATATGGAAGAAACTTCCGCCAATACCGTGTAATAATATTTGCTTAACAACTATCCATTAACCGTTGTTTCCATTTTTAAAGCGAACATTTTGACAATAACTAAACTGCTTTTCGGACAACAAGCCTTATGGACAAATACAATTTTCTTGTTAAGGGTCCATAACATGGGTTTTGCCTTAGCGGGCATAAGAGACAAGTTCAAATCAATCAATGCAAAGCCCAAAAACGTTCTATAGAAAGACCTTATTCAATAAAAACCTAAACTATTTGTAACCTTTTCATTTCAGGCAAACTCTAATGTTATATAAGCCGATATTGGTTTAAAACAATTAAAATTTTTGAAAAATATGGAAAGTACAAATTTACAACAAGCGATCAAACCAACATTTATCTTACTAAAATTCACTTTTGGATTACTGCCTATTGTTGCAGGTCTAGACAAATTCACGAATATATTAACCGACTGGGAACAATATATCAACCCAACACTTACCGGAATGTTACCGTTTTCTGCGCATACATTTATGATCATAGTCGGAGTTATTGAAATTGTGGCAGGAATAGTTGTTTTTATAAAAACAGAAATTGGTGGTTATGTTGTTAGCGCCTGGTTAGCATTAATTGCATTAACACTTTTGGTGAGTTTTAGCTATGTAGATGTTGCAGTTCGAGACCTTGTGATGGCAATTTCAGCATTTTCAATGGCAAGAATAGCTAAATTTGTAGCCTAAATAATCAACAAAAAATAGCTATGACAGCATTTGAAAAATATACCGATTTAGAAGTTGTACAAAAAATTGGGGCAGGAGAAGTTGAATTATTTGAAATTATAATTCGTAGGTATAATCCGTTTTTATATAAAGTTGGTCGTTCTTACAATTACAACCATGAAGATACGCAAGACCTGATGCAAGACTCTTACATTGATGCTTTTACAAGCTTGTCAAAATTTGAAAATCGTTCCGCTTTCAAAACTTGGATTATAAAAATAATGCTCAATAATTGTTTCAGAAAGCAACAAAGATGGAGTTCAAAAAACATAATTAATGCCAAAATAAACGAAATAGCGACACCAATGTTTTCAAACCATAAACATACGGACACGAACAAAACTGTAATCAACCACGAATTATGCGGTGTGATAGAAAATGCATTGCAACAAATTCCATTAGACTATAGGATGGTTTTTTCTTTGCGGGAAGTCAATGGATTAAATGTTTTAGAAACTGCGGATGCTTTGGATATTAGTGAAGCAAACGTAAAAGTTAGATTAAATAGAGCAAAATCAATGTTGAGAAAAGAAGTGGAAAAATCATATTCGACAGAAGATATTTATGAATTTAATCTAATTTATTGCGACAAAATGGTAGAAAATGTAATGGATAAATTAAAGAAATCAGCAATATGAGTACGACACAAGATTTACTTGAATTAATAGGCGAAGAACATGTTGGAACCTCATTGGAAACTCCAATGCGTGTCGGGGCATTCGATATGGACGACAATAGGAAAATAGAACTGATAGAAAATCATTTCAGGGAAATAATGCACATTTTGGGTTTAGATCTAAGCGACGATAGCTTAAGTGGAACACCATTTAGAGTGGCAAAAATGTATGTTAAAGAAGTTTTTAGCGGTTTGAATCCGGCAAATAAACCGGAAGGGAAACTCTTTGAAAATAAGTATGAATATAACGAAATGCTGATCGAAAAAGACATCACTTTATATTCATATTGCGAGCACCACTTTGTGCCAATTATAGGAAAAGTTCATGTAGCCTATATTTCTGATGGTCAGGTAATTGGCTTGTCTAAAATAAATCGTTTAGTACAATATTATGCAAAACGACCACAAGTTCAAGAGAGATTAACGAATCAAATTGCTGAAGGTTTAAAAGAGGCCTTACAATCAGACAATGTTGCAGTAATTATTGAGGCGACACATCTTTGCGTAGCTTCTCGCGGCATCAAAGACACTAATACAAGCACAATTACGGCTCATTATTCGGGAAAATTTCAAGACAAAAAAAATAAAGCCGAATTTATATCTTTAACGAAATAATAGAAATGACCTAGAAGACTGTAAGAGACGGTTTTTTGATGGGCTAGGGAAGTATAAAAAAACTCTTCATAAAATCCGAAGGACTGACAATTGGAAGCAAATCTATTTTTTTGCCCCCTTCCACTTTCTAAATTCTTTTAATAGTTTCTCTAGCCCTAAAGTTGATTTTTGGTGTCTTGCTCAGGCTACTCTGACACCTTTTTTTAATTAGCGATTCAGATTCAGTTTTGAATGTTTCGAATTTCTGCGTTGATTTTTTTTCAATTAGATCTTCACGATAATGTTTTATAAAAGTAGGCATTTGACAATTATAGTCAAGCGATCAGCTATTAGTCTACTACAATGCGGTCAAGGAATTCCTTATTGATAGGTTTTACCTGAAAGGAAATAACGTTTTTATCTCTTCGGGCACGGCCAATGTCGTCGTCATCAATAGTGGAGGAAATAACATACGCTCGGCAATTTTGTTTAAAATCGAGTGGGAGTTTTTCATATGCCTCTAAAAATTCGAAACCGGACATCAGGGGCATATATATGTCTACAAAAATTACCTGAGGCAGCATTATGCTATTATTCTGGTTTTCTTGCAAATATTGTAACGCCTCCATAGCATTGGAATACTCCAATACTTTTTTGCCAAAATAATTTTTAGTGATCAGGCGTGATGAGATATAAAGATCAATGGTATTATCATCGATGATCATCACCGTTTGAAATTTTGGTTTTAATTCTTCTATCATGGTTTTAAGTTTTTTAGAGTAATAATAAATGTAGTTCCGGTTTCTAGCTCGGACTTAACCTCAATAGAGCCTTCAAGTTTTTCTATGGTTTCCATAACGATATATAAGCCAATACCGGAACCATCTGTTTTACCTGACAAGCGAACAAACATATCGAATATTTTTTGATGGTTTTCTGGCGCAATCCCGATCCCGTTATCAGCTATTGTGAGTTGAAGTTTATCGTTGTCATAGCGGCCGGTAATTTTTATGTACCTGCCTGAGACACTATTTTTATGGTGCTTTATCGCATTAGAAATTAGATTTTCGATGATGGTTTTAAAACGCTGGCGATCTGAATAGAAAGGGTAATGTTCCTTGACATCAATATCGAAAACAATTCCTTGGGCCTGTTTCATGCTTTGAAGCGATTCGACAACATCGATAACGGTTTGCTGCAATAGTATTTTTTCTATCTCCAAGCTGCTTCGGTTGTTTTGCGAGTAGCTTAAAATATTTTTAATAAAGTCATCCAAACGATTGATGCTATTGCGTATCATTCCTGCATGTTCAAGGGTATCGACTTCCAGGCTTTCGGTTTCAATAAAAGAAATCAGGCCGAGGATAGAGGTCAGCGGAGAACGCAAATCATGAGAGATGCTGTATACAAAACGATCCAGTTCTGAATTGGTTTTGATGAGTTCCTTATTGCGCTTTTCTAGATTTAGCTCTGCTTTTCTTCTATCGGTGATATCATTTGAAAGAATAAACCGTGCCGGAACTCCTTCATAAATGATTTCATGTGCAATAATTTCAACCGGAAAGACGGTTCCGTTTTTCTTCTGATGATTCCATATTCCCTTGTAGAAATTTTCTGGCTCATATAGCAAAGAATCATTAAACTCCGTAAACGATTCTTTGTGCTGCTGCGGTCTTACGTCAATTGCAGTCATAGAAAGGAATTCCTCTCGGCTGTACCCATATTGCAGGACGGCCATTTTATTTACATCAAGGAATTTAAAAGTATTTAATTCCGTTATCCACATGGGCATTGGATTGTTTTCAAATAAGTACCTATATTTTTTTTCATTTTCCTTCAGGGCATGTTCCGCTTTTTTAATTTTGGTGATATCGGCAACCATGGCCATACCTCCTTTATACTCCCCCGTTTCACTTATAAACGGATTTGCGGCAACATTTGCCCAAATTTCTTTACCCGATTTAGAAATATATTTAAAGGTTCTGTTGTCAGATTTACCTGCTTTTTTACCCTCCATTAATTTGGTGGCGAGTTGCTTTCCCTCTTCGTCCATAAAATAAAAGATCTCCTTTCCAATCATTTCTTTTTGGGTATATTCTAATATTTGACACATTTTGTCGTTAACAAAAGTGGTTTTGTGGTTTTCATCAATCAGCCATATTCCTTCTTGTGCGGTTTCCACTATCTGACGGTATTTTTTTTCGCTTTCCATCAAGGCCCGTTGCGCTTTTTTATGATCGGTCATATCACGGCCAAAGAGAATCGTATTGCCATCTTTCAGCATTTTTGCCGATAATTCCACGTCAATTAAAGTGCCGTCTTTTCTTTTGATTCTTCGTTCGTCCCTGACGGTTTTCCCTTCCTTCAAGGCATCCAATTTTAAGGGATTTGCGATAAGGTCTTCTGCTAAAAAAAAGTCCTCAAGGGAAAGCTGTAAAATCTCTTCTCTAGAATACCCAGACTTCAGGCAGGCATAGTGATTTACATCTGTAATTTTCATCGAAACATCAATAATACAGATGGCATCACTTGCCTGTTCTATCAGAGAACTATAGCGCAGCACGCTCTCCTCAATTTTTTTGCGTGATAGGACTTGCTCCGTTACATCATTGGCAAAGAAAAGAATACCGTCAATATTATTGTCCGTACCCCGATGTGCCTGATAAATGAAATTTAAATAGGTATCCACCAGTTTTCCATTTCCATGGTGATCAAATTGAACGAGCATTTCATTGGCCGAAAAAGTTTCACCCGTTTGATAAACGGTATCCAAAAACACAAAAATCCCTTGTGATTCCAGTTCTGGCAATACTTCTTTTACGGTTTTGCCAATGATATCTGTTCTATCGATCAATTGTAAATAAAGCTCATTTGCCAATTCATAGACATGGTTGGGACCCTTTAAAATCCCCATGCAGGAAGGCGCCTGTGAATACAAATCATGGAAGCGCTGTCTTTCAATTTCAAATGCTTTCTCTAAGTTTTGTTTGTCGGTGGCATCTTTGGCTATGGCATAACTCTTTTTGCCCTTTTCATCCCATCTGGAGGACCAAAGTATAGGCACAACGCAGCCATCCTTCTTAATGTATCGATTCTCAAAAACAGTAACGGGCAAGCCGCTTTTAATTGAGATATCTGTTTTACGGGTCTTTTCAATATCTTCATGAAATACAAAATCGATATATTTTTTGCCCATTAATTCCTCGGGTTTATAGCCCCAAAGGTATTCTGATGCAGCATTTACGCTAACAAATCGTCCTTCTTCGTCAAAGGAACAAATCACATCCAAGGTGGAATCCAATATTTTGTTCCGGTCATGTAATGCCTGCTGTAAATCATTGGCAGATTGTGCGAGCTTTTGCGCTGCCTCCTTTCGTTCCGATATATTGCGTACAATCATCGAGGTTCGCCGTTCGCCATTCTTGTCATTATATACTGCCGCAGTTAGTTCACCCGGGAACTTACTTCCATCTTTATAAACCAATGTAATTTCTCCTGTTACCCATCCCGTGCGTTGGCGCTCTGCTATCATTGATTTTAACCGAGGGTCGCTGTTATCTACAAGACCAAATCTTCCACCATCAATAATTTCCTGTTCGGTCCTTTTAAAAATTTTACAGGCAGCGGGGTTTGCTGCCAGAATCTGTCCATCGGTTACAGTAAGAAGGATTCCATCAACACTATTTTCATACAAAGCCTGAAATTTGGCTTCATTCTGCCATAATTCTTCGGTGCGTTTTTTTTCTGATTGATTGAATACAGCATACTTAGCTTGTTTTAGGGCGCAGTTCACTTTATCGGTTAAGCTGCTGATGTTTTCTGCTAACACTAAATCGGTCACTCCAATCTTTATGAGTTTTATCGCATTTTCTAAATCAATGTCTTTTGCCACAAAAATAAACGGCGTTTGCGGCGCTAGTTTTTCTTTCAATTCAAATGCAGTGATACCTTCAAAAGAAGATGGAAGGAAATAATTTGAAATTATAATATCTGGCTTGAAATTATGAAGCGCCTTTTCATACTCATTTTCCGTCCGCACCATTTTTGATATATAATTGACACAGCCCATATTCAACTCCTGCTGAATCAATGAAACAGCAGAGAGGTTGTGTTCGACAATTAATATTTTAGTTTTCATAAGTATCATTACTTTTTAAAATGGTTTGAGGAAAAGCACAAAAAATCCAATGGTTTTGCTTTTTCATTATTCCTTAAGCTTTATGAATTTATTAAAATCATCTTGACGTCTTTTGGCGACAGGCAAAATTGATCCGTTTGAAAATTCACAGAAATAACCATCTTTCTTTGAAATTTTAATGATATGGCGCAGGTTAACAATGAAAGAATGATGTATTCTAAAAAAATAGTTGTTGTCCAGAAGGTTGCTATATTCCCCTAAATTTCTACTGGACATTATTTTTTTGCCATTAAGCAGAAAAAAATAAGTGTATTTTCCGTCTGCTTTGCAAAAAAGTATTTCCGACATATGGATCAGTTCGATTTTATCTAATGAGGAAATGGCTAGGTAATCACTATTTTGATTAAAGGAGTTCAGAATATTAATGTCATTAATTTTTTGATTTTGATACGAATGCTCCATTTCGTTCCTTTTGATAACTTTGTAAACGGCTAAAATAATCGCGTTAAAATCGATGGGTTTTAAGATGAAATCAATTGCGTTGTGTTTAAATGCTTTAACGGCATAATTTTCATTAGCAGAAATAAAAACAAGTTTTGGAACGCTAAATTCCAATTGTTCGAGCATTTCAAAAAAAGTATTGTCTTTTAGAGTAATATCTAAGAAAATGACGTCAGGTTTTGTCAACTTTACTGCATTAATCCCATCAATTACCGATGTTGCGTCGCCAATTATTTTTATAATCATAAAGTTTTCTTCCTCAAATTTTTTTAGAATTAGTAAGCTATCCTTTTCTTCGGTTATGATTACTGCATTAATAGGCGTCATAGGCGGTATTTGTTATAAGATTTTAATATAGCATATAAATTGAGTGTACGGTAAAAATTCTGTTTTATTTTTGAAGCAAAAGTAATAGTCGTACTTTATTTAGGCATAAGTGAGAACTAATTTCCCTTACTGTTGTCTTGGTATTAAAATCACCTCAGATTGTTGGGCTAGATAATTACTATTTCATATCTAATAGATTCTGTAGCTGCCCAGCTCAGCTGCACTAATTATTGATTCTTCATCGCCCCCGACTAATAGAATTCTATCTAGCGGTACAATCAACACCTTAACTTAATGTTACAAAAGTAATTTTTTTTCCTTTCTTGATTTCCTATATAATGACAAGTACTATGCCATTTAAGCTGAAGGTCGTACATTGATGAGATTGATTGTAAGGCTGATAAGTGTTGTAGGAGTGTTTGGCCTTTAGAAATTTACGTAAAGCTGCATGCACGCCCTGGCGCCATATGGATTTCAACTGATCTGTGGACTCTCCATAATTGTGGAATCTAAATCCTTGCGAATTTTTTATCTCGATTAGCTTTAATCTGATGACAGAAGCGGGCTGCAAAATAGTTTTAGGTATCTATGCAAGCCAGTTTTGCAATGGAACTGTGTTTTGCTTTGTAATACCTTATAATTGCGTTGGCTTAAAAACTGAAGACAAATTTCTTGCGGTCCTGATTGACTTTTTACGAAAACGAAATTCCAGTGGCAGATATGTCTGAGAATTTCACAGAGATTTTGTCTCAAAAGATCCTTCCGCCGCTGACGTTAAAGACGAATTATTGTACTATGTCACTCCAATTATCGGAACTCGGGCGGCCACGACAAGCTTGCGGGCGTGATTAAAGTAGATGTATACCTCGCGTATTTCCCAGCCGCAATAAACCCCAAAATTCGCTAATTGCCAGGAGGAGCAGGTGGAAGGGAAGGAGCAGGTGGAAGGGAAGGAGCAGGTGCAGGAGCAGGTGCAGGAGTAGGTGCAGGAGCGGGCGGAGCATCTGATCCTGGCACTTGCTTAATGAGCTGTCCGCTTATTTGAACTTTCGGAAAAGCGCTGCTGTAAAGACTAATATAATACATATTGGCGTTGAGATCCGCTTCCTGGGTTGCACTTAAAGGAGCACTTTTGTAAGTCATTCGAGTGTTTAAATCTGACAAAATAAAAACTGGCGGCTCATCGGCTTCAACACTCCCTTTGCTAATATAACCGTAATCCGCTGTTATTCCGGTAAGTGAGAATGTTTTTGTAATAGTGTCAAAGCTAAGTATGACCGTTTCTGTCGCTTTTGAAGTGGCAGAGGCCCCACTTCCGTCGCTTAAGTTAGCTTTAAAAGTAGCCTCTGGATTAGAACTGGCCAGGTCATCCGTCGTGCAGGAAGCAATAGCTGATACAATAAAGGACAGTAATAAAGATTTAAGTAAGAGTTTCATTTGTTTTTTTGTGTTGATTGGTTTTTCAGTAAGCAAACGAGGCAGGTAATGGTTGAAGCAGTTTGTCTTAAGGTTGGTTTTTTATATAAAAATTGAAAATATTTTAATGTTTGTCAGATTGAAATTTAGGATTATCTTAAATAATAAATTATCAAAATATGGTATAAAGTAAAGAGGATTTCCTTTAACTGAAAACCGAAAAGTTATAACTGTATAGCAGTACGGATAACTGGTCTTTATAATGGTTTTTCAGGACTATATGGCAAATGAGATCAACCGGAAGTTGCGCCCTTTCCAAACGGAGCGATAAGAAGAATTCAGCGACTCCGAATTAGGAATTCGAAAATAGATGGGATGAATCGCTTTGAAACTTTATTTTATAAAGGGGATTTATTAATTTCTCGCTTTTGGGAAGGTCTTATGCGCGCCGGAAATTAAGGAAGTAATTTTCTTTTCTGTTTTAATGTTTGTGCACTGGAATAATAGGCCATGTATTTGAGGCTTGGCTAAAGGGAATTGTATCGGAGTCGAGTGAAACACGAGAGACAGGCATGCAATGGGGAGATGCTGAAGCGTGTTTTGGTAATAGGCTTTTATAAGAATCGCCAGAACCTATAAAATAAGAAACGGCGGTAAACTTTTGCTTATTACCGTTTTCTAATAGTACTTTCATTTGTTTTATATTAGTTCCACTAAGTAAATTTTTTACAAAAGCAGTTTAATTCTATAAATAAACAAATTGTTTGCGCTTTTCACCATTCACCATCCACTCCTCGCCATTCACTCCTCACAACCCATAACTCACAAACTGCCATTAAGACCGCCATACTTTTTTTCTGCGCGCAGAAGGACAATTGCCAGCACCACTACCCAAAGCAGGAAAACACCGATGTTGATGCGCTCCCAAAGCCCGATCATTGGCGTGGGTTCATTTGTCGAGAGCTTCGGCGCATCCATGAATGTCAGGATACCGAAGAAAAGAAGAACCACGAATGTAGCGATGGAATACATCCGGAACCGCTTTCCGACTGCCGTTGCGGCAAAGCCCAGAGCGGCCAGATATAGGATATTGGTCACCGCACCAAGAGCGATATGCATGGTATCTGAAAATGTTCCGCCACCCTCCGCCAACAGCTCTCGCTGGTGCATGGGAGCGAACGGCCATAGGAACCCCAGAGCACCGTAGGCTAATAGCAAAATTCCAGTGGTGCGCAGTGCGCGATTTTCACCTGCCGATTTCCAAATACCCCAGGCGAAGGCTAACATAAGAAACGTATAAGGGAAGGCCAGCACAGACCATAACATCCGTGTGGGGGCGCCTATGGCCGAGAGCTCGCTGGGGACTTGCGAAGCGCAGTCATAGCCGGGATAGTGCATTGGCACGATGATATTTATGGCGGTAAAGAGGAGTGAAGAGAGGATGCCACAATAGAGTGCTGCACGCCTCAATGTTTTTTGTCGGGAAGGAACAAGAGAAAAGATCGATAGAAAACCCGCGACAACAGGCAGCCCCCAAATGGCATGCAGCCAGTGGAATTCCAGCAGAATGGCAATTTCAATCCAGAACCAAAAGAGTAGTCCGCCTAAGGCGACACCAGCCATAATCCAGTCGGAAGGCTTTTTGCGAAAGACCGCGAAAAAGGCGACCGCATTTATAATTCCCAATCCAAGGAGGAGGATGCCGGGAATCAGAAAGTCACTGAAGACACCATGCATGATGTCGACAGGCATATCCATATAGCTGCCATCCGGGGCGGCTACCAGAAGGCTGCCGCCCAACAAGCAGCCTGCCGCCTCGAAACCAAGAACGGAAAGCAGCAGAATCCGCTGCCATTGCGGTTGAACAACATTCTGATGTGTTTGTTCTTCTTTTCTCGGGTATTTGAATGTTGTTGTTTCCACACTATTTCTTTTTATTATTTATTGACTTTTATTCGCTGCAAGTAAAATTTTGTTCCTACATCATCAGTGCCATAAAGCGTTCCACATCATAAATTGCATTATGTGCCGAAGGAGATATTTTGGGCAACTGAAGGTCAAAGGCATGGTCGGTTTGCGGTAAAATATGCATTACCGTGGGCACTTTTTTCTCCGCCAAACGGCGGTGTAGTAAAAGGGTGGATTTTACCGGAGCCATGATGTCGTCTTCACCATGAATCAACAAGCTAGGAGGGCAGTCCGAGTTTACATGTGTTACTGCTGAGAAAAGAGCGTAGGTTTCGGGACATTCATCTGGATGCCCGCCCAAAAGGGGGGCTAAAGCTCCCGCCTTTTCAAAACCTTTATAAAAACCAAGGCGATGGTATTCCTTCCCCATTTTTGTTATGATCCATTGAGGCATTTTAGTGGGCACCTTTTTTTTTGGTCTACCTGGAACGGAACCTGTCGTCAAATGTTGGTTGGTATGGTAATACACGGCCTCTAGATCAGAAGTTCCATAAATTGAAATCACTGCGCATACGCTGATATTCTTTCGTTGCAATTCCTTAGGCGTGAACAGGGGATTGTCGGCCGTATAAGCAGCCAGCATGGCCAGATGTCCGCCTGCCGAACCGCCACCGACCACAATGCGATCGGGATTGACGCTGTACTGATCAGCATTCTCTTTCATCCAAACAATCGCCCGTTTCACATCGTTTACCATTCCCATCATATCCGTTTCGGGAGACAGCCGGTAGGCCACATCCATAATCACATGCCCTTGGGCAGCCAAATGGTTAAAAAACGGACGAGTCCCCAAATCTTTGTCTAGGAAATAGAAGGCACTGCCATGCAGATAAATAAAAGCCAAACCTGAAGGGGTAATCATTTCGGGCGGCTGCCATAAATCGCACAATAATTTTCGGCCTGTGTCAGGAATGGATGTGAATGAAATGTTTTGCTCCATTCGTGCTTTGGGCACTGTAGGTAATTTTAGTACTAAACGGCAGGGAAGAAAATATTTTTTTTGATTGGGATTTATTCGGGCTTCCCAATTCGAACCGAAAGCCTTTTCAAAACCGTTTGAAAAATGGGGTGGCCGCGTAACCCGGATGATGTGTATCAAAAAGATAAAAAAGACATATAAGCCAATCAAGCTGATAGAAACAGAACCGCTTACGCCTCCCATAATAATGCATAACACACCAAGTAATGCAAGAAATGGTGATAATGCCGATGTATAGAGCTTTAGGAACCACAAAGTTGGTGCAGGCCAGCACAACCTGATGAAAAGTAGCACGCTCTGTAGTGCAGCCAAACCTCCTATAACAGCAGCCACGATCTGAAAAATTACTTTTATGATGTCCATATGGTTTCTTTTATCTGTTATTTAAATAAAGTCAATCCGTAAGCCGCGCCTATTTTGCCCGATCGAAAAAGACAATTGATAGTTTAAATTTTGTAATACGCTGTATATCAAATATATATATAATTATTATATAAGATTTTGTTTTTCTTTAAAGCAATATTTATTCAAAATTACCATCGATAAGGACATCTGATACAATTGATCTTCTTTTACGCCAATATTCGCAGCTTGGATCATCTGCAGCTGAGTTTTAGCATTAAATAGAGGCACAAAGAGGCGCTGCAAAAACAGGGTGAAAAATACTTTAGAAGATTATAAAGTGGGGGTTAAATTAAAGTATGAGCCTGCCGATGCAATTGATAATGCAACTACTCAAGCAAACGATTTTGGAGTTCAAAAAAAAGGTCTTCAATTCAATAAAACCCGTTCTGATTCTTTTTCTGATACAAGTACTCTTGCGACTACTGATTGCCCCGCTGATGATGTAATTAGTATCACACCACCAATAAATACTTAATTATAAGTCTTTGTTTACAATTAATTGCTAATTTCGGGCAAAGAAACTTTATATGGTTCGTTCCCCGTTTTTTATTTTAGTGCTTTTGCTTTCTATGGTATCTTGTCAAGAAAGTGTAAAAACAAGCACCGATACTTCTAAAGAACAAGAAACCTCGAAAAAAAATATAGCGCGGAAATATTCAGAATTAGGTGATTCCTTTACTAGAGATAATAAGCTGGATAGTGCTTTCTATTATTATTTAAAATCTACTGAATTATTTAAAGAAGAGGGCAGCAGCAGTTATATTGCATACAATCTAGTTGGAATGGCACATATCCAACAGACCTATGGTGATTACTACAGTAGTGAAGAAACTTTGACCGAAGCTTTACCTTACATAAACAATGATTTACAATATCAGTTAGCTGCAAATAATTTATTTGGTATCTCCGCAAAAGAGCTAAAGAACTATGATGATGCCGTTTTTTATTACAATAAAATTTTGGAAACTGCTAGCGATTCAATAGTAAGGCTTACACCCCTCAACAATATAGCTAATGTCTATATAGAGCAAAAAAAATATAAGGAGGCGATTTTTCTTTTGGAGCCCTTTTTAAAGTCTGCTATTTTAGATTCATTACAGAATAAAAAAGCTAGAATTATTGACAATCTAGGATTTGCTTATTATAAAGACAATCAGATTCCAAAGGGACTAGCATTAATGAATCAGGCTTTAGCAATCAGAACTGGAATTGACGATTCCTATGGAAGTATTGAAAGCTATTTGCATTTAGCTGATTACTATCAAAATAAAGATTATCAAAAATCAAAATGGAATGCACTACATGCTTATAATGAAGCAACAAAATATCAAAGCATTGACGAACGATTGGATGCCTTGGCTTTTTTAATGTCATATAATCAAGAAAAAGGAATAAATAGTTATGCCCTATTGTTTGTAAATCTAAACGATAGTATTAAAAAAGTCCGAAATAATGCTAAAAATAAATTTGCTAAAATTAGATATGATTCCAGAAAAGCCACTCTGGAAAACATCGAATATAAGGGGCAAAGGGCGGAAACCCTTTTGCAACTTGAAACGCAAAAGAACCAAAAGTACTTGTTGTTTTTTGGATTTGTCATGCTAGTTGGCGGGATTGTATTTATAATCAATTATTACAAAGCTAAAACCAAACGGGAACGCTTAGAAGCCAATTATAATGCGGAAACCCGAATTTCTAAAGAACTCCACGATGAATTGGCTAATGATGTTTTTTATGCTATGACTTTTGCTGAAACTCAAGATTTGCAGAATCCAATAAAAAAAGAGAATCTTCTGGATAATCTTGATAAAATATATGTTAGAACACGAAATTTTTCTAAAGTGAATAGTCCCATAGAGACTGGAGAATGTTTTGAACAGAATTTAAAACAAATGCTCAATAGCTATAAAAGTAGTAGTACCGAAGTTATTATTAAAAATGGTAACCCAATAGATTGGGCAAAAGTTCAAACAGAAAAAAAGATAGCCATACAGAGAGTATTACAGGAACTTATGGTCAATATGAAAAAATACAGTCAAGGCAGTTTTGTGGTCATCGGTTTTGATATGGAACAAAATAAACTCAAAATTGATTATTCAGATAATGGGGTTGGTTTCTCGGAAAAACTAATTTTAAAAAATGGTCTCCAGAATGCGGAAAACCGTATCCAAGCAGTAAATGGAATTCTTACTTTTGATTCTCAAACCAATAAGGGTTTCAAAGCTAGGATTTTAGTTCCGAAATAAGATAAATGACGAACGGGAACAAGGGAAGCCTATTGATTAAGTATACAGAATTTATCGCAACAGAAAATTATTCTAATGAAAAGATAAGGTTGACCGACTGGAACAGCCGAACGGAAATAAATGTTATATATTTATCAATATTTAATCTCTTTCATCATTGTTATGATCGATCGGTATTCCTCCTTCATTCCCGGATAATCCAAGTAACTTTTATCTGTTTGTAAAAACCCCTGTTTTTCATAAAAATATTTGGCCGGGCTGCTTTCCATAACTTTAAGCCACAAGACTGGACACTGCTGTTTTTCAGATAGAGAGATTATAAATTCCATGATGGTATTTCCAATTCCTTTTCCAGCATAACCTTTAAGGAGGTACAGTTTATCTATTTCTGTGCAGTGCGATGCGGGATAGGAGGCTAAGTCACTAGTATTTAGTTTAAAATAGCCTATTATCTTGAGTGTGTCATATACCAAAAAGTAAAAAGTATTGGATTGTGAAAGTTCCTTCTTAAAGTTTTCTTTTTTATAAAACACATCAAGATACCAAGCTCCTTTATCCAGCCACAGATATGGATAAGTATCGTTATAGCTTTGGACGGCGGTTTCAAACAATAAATCAAGCTGGTCCTTCTGGCATTTTTTAATAGTAATCAATTGTCGTTTTTATGTTGTGTAGGTTATTAGGGAGTAAATTTATAATATTATTAATTGTCAGCAAATACATTATTGAATAATGCGTTAAGGATATTCTGAAAAAGATTATCCAATTCACTGACCGTTATTGGGTCATTGAATGGAGCATGTTTTATTAGGTGGAGTATGTATTGAAACTACTTTTTGAATTTATTTGCGCAATGATAATCAAGATATTTGATTTTTTTGAAGTTCAAAAATTCAGGGTCAATTTTTAATAGTAAATGAACAACTCATTCTTGGAGGAAATCCGACTCCTCAGTAGACCCCATAGTAAAACATGTATGTTGTGTCATAAAACTATCCCAAAGTTCGGGAAAAAGCATCTCAATAAAGCATCTCATCAATTAATTTCAATTGAAGAATTTTGCGAATATACGGGACTAAAATTAGAACAGATAATGCGTTGCATAATAGGATAGTGGTGCAGCTGGAGTCTGCCATGTCTTCGCAGGCAATAGAAACCAATTCAAAAAAAAGAAGTCTGTTTATTGGCCACCTGAGAGCCTTTGTCGCAAAAAATTGCATATTACAAATAACAAAGAAGCCTTTAAATACAGCTATTTAAAGGCTTCTTTGTTTTTAAGATTTCTGTTGAAAGCCTGTGCGATGAAGAAAGAGGGATTAGTTCCTGATCCAAGAGTAGGGAAGTCCTGTGAGGGAGATTCAAACCATAATATATTTGGGCTTGTACTGTACTTGCAAGTAAAGGGATTTTTTCAAGATCCCAGAGGGGGAGTCCTGCAAATGAAACCGAACCAAAATAAATTTTGGTTTGTTTTTTTGTTTTCAAGCCTGCGCCTACAAGCAAGCTTTTGTCACTGGCTTGAAAACAAAAAACCCGAAACTTTCGTTTCGGGTTTCCTTTGCGGAGAAAGAGGGACTAAGTGAAATTATGAACCCCTTGTATTCATTGACTTTAAAGACAATTCTCAGAATGAGTGCACCGAATTATGCACCCTTTTTTTTTGACTCAATTTAGCACTTAAATTGTATGAATCAAATTTAC
>NZ_DATBVQ010000177.1:0-57256 GCF_036515215.1 Flavobacterium sp. | reverse complement strand
CCACTATTTGTAAGAAAAAAATTAATATATTTGAAAGTATATAAGGCAAAACAAAACTTCGTATTTACACCCATATTGGGGTAGATTGGCGAACTTTCATTTCGCCTAGATACTAATTGTACGAAGGCCTAAAAAAACTCTCGTCTTAAAATAGGTTGACAAAAAATTAATCAAAAAAAATGAAGAAAATAATAATAGTATTAATTTTGGCAATAACAGGACTTTTTTCCTGTAAGCAAAGCAGTAAATCAAAGCCAGATACTATTGGTGTAGAAACTTTAGATTCGACAACAAATATCAAAAGTCAAAAGCTATCGGCTAAGCATAGTGAAAATAATTTTTACACTAAATATGAATATAACGAGTCTAACGGTGCACGCCTAATAATACAAAACAGCTTTCCAAAAAGTGGAATAAACTATATTGACCCAAATGGTAAGAAATATATGTATGCTGTATTTTGGACTCGAATAACAAATGAGACAATTAATCCTATTGAATTGACAATTGATTTTCCTTTAGATTCATTTGAGATTCCATCTTCATCGGGCAACCATATGAAATTACTTCTTCCTTCCGACACAATGACAATTCATAAAGAGCCCTTGTATGATTATGGTCTGACAATAAAATCTTTTTTAGATAAGAATAGACATAAACCGTCTTCGTTGAAAAGAACTATTAATCCAAAAGGCACAAGTGCTTTTTATGTTGTGACTCTCTCTAATCGTGGAGTAGGCGGAACTTTGCGAACAGGATTTAGCTTAAAAGGGCAAAATCTATTTTATATAGTTAACAATAAAGAAATTCTTTGCGGAACGATTGATTTAACAAAATTAATGCTACGAAAATAAATAAAAATTCAGCACACAACAGCTACTACAACGGATTTGGGCAATTGGCTTAGTGGAAAGTTGCTTTTGTATTAGGGATGATTGCTATGGCCTTAATTTAACCCTAAACCCGCTGTAGTAACAGAACGTCACAACCAATTTAAAAACAAAAATGATGAAGAAATATATTTTTGTAACTGTATTATTTTTAATTTCTAATTTAATAGTTAGTCAAAAAATAGAACAAGAAGAAATCAGTGGAACTTGGAAAGTCGCAAAAAATTTGACGAAAACCACTGATCCTAAATTTAAAGATTTAATTGAAGGATTTAACTCCTCAATTTTTAAGTTCAAACAAAACGGAAATTGTGAAATGTCTTCTCCAAATAAAAGCAAAATTTTTTTGATGACATTAGAAATGATTACTAACAAAAAATGGAGATTTAATAGTAATCGACAAATGATTAAAATTGGAAGCGAAAAAGATTATTTCTCCATTATGGGAATAAATGTCCAAAAAAATCAAGGTAAAATGATTTTTCAAATAAGCGAAAGTGAACTGCAATTTGAAATGATTAAATCATAAATAAACTGGCTATAACATATGTTATTCCTTTCTGTTAGCGCGAGCGTCTCGCTCGTGACTACAAAACAAATTAGCCAAAGTTGAAATCCTAGATGAGATTGCTTCGTTCCTCCCCTTCTGGTGATCGTCTGCGACGAGTATCTACTTTAATTAGAAAACAAATCGTAGCGTTTATAACGCGGTTTCTTAAACTAAATACTTCCTACTTCCCCAAACTTGTACTCTTCATTGTCGAAATCCTGGATGAGATTGCTTCGTTCCTCGCAATGACTCAGATTATATAAAACAAATGCAAATGCTTAACAGTTAAACTATTTTGCGTTTTCCTCAAAATAACGCGCTTCGATGCGTTTGATGTCTTTTATTGAATTCTTGGCCCAAGCCAGGCGCTTGACTAAAATTTCCTCCTCGGACAAATGCCAATCGATATTGGAGTTCCGCAATCTGTTGGTCAGGTTTTGAATGATGATTGAGGCCGAAACGGAGATGTTCAGACTTTCGGTAAAACCGACCATCGGGATTTTAAGGAAGCCGTCGGCACGCTGCAAAATTTCTTCTGACAATCCGTCCCTCTCTGTCCCGAAGAACAAAGCGCTCGGTTTTGTAATATCAAAATCGTCCATCAAGCAATCATTTTCATGTGGCGTGGTGGCGATGATTTGGTAGCCTTTGTTTTTCAAGGTATCCACGCAGTTCGTAATGCTATCATATGTATTGATATCAACCCATTTTTGGGCCCCCATCGCAATTTCCTTGTCGATACTTTTCCCGTAACGCTGCTCGATGACATTCAGCTCCTGTATCCCGAAAACCTCACAGCTGCGCATCACCGCACTGGTATTGTGCATCTGGAAAATGTCCTCTACGGCAATGGTGAAATGCTTGGTTCTGTTTTCCAGTACTTTCAGGAATTTCTCTTTGCGGTTGTCAGTAAGAATGTTTTCAAGGAAATTAAGGTAATCTATATCAGTCATTGGAAATTATTTTTGGCAAAAATAGTAAAAAAGACTAGCTTTAAATAAATATAGTAAGTTTGTCATTTCGACGAAGTAGAAATCACAAGATATTGAAAAATAAAAAATGAAAAAGAAACTAGTAGTACTAACTGGCGCAGGGATTAGTGCAGAAAGCGGCATCAAGACTTTTAGGGACAGTGACGGACTTTGGGAAGGACACAACGCCCAGGATGTGGCAACCCCTGAAGGCTGGTATAGAAACCCTAGTTTGGTGCTGGATTTTTACAACCAAAGGCGAAAACAACTCAAGGAAGTGAAACCCAATCTAGGGCATCAGATTCTGGTAGAACTGGAATCTCATTTTGACGTTTTTGTGATCACACAGAACGTCGATGATTTGCATGAACGTGCAGGAAGCACTAATGTGCTGCATCTGCATGGTGAATTATTGAAAGTAAGAAGTATTGCAAACCCAAACTACATTCTGGATTGGAAAGACGATTTGAACATCGGCCACTTCGACAACAATCAAAACCAACTGAGACCACATATCGTCTGGTTTGGAGAAGAAGTCCCGGCGCTTGAAGAGGCGATCGCCCTTACCGAAACCGCGGATTATTTTGCCGTGATTGGAACTTCCTTGCAGGTATATCCAGCGGCGGGATTGATTGATTTTACCAATTCCACAACTCCCGTTTATTACATTGACCCAAAACCCATAAAAATCCCGAATCTGCGAAATCCCCTTCAGGTTTTTCCGCACGTCGCTTCTGAGGGAATGAAACTATTAAAAAAGGAGCTTCTTCGGTTTATTTAAAAAACAATCCTTTTCGGAATTGCTTCTAAAGGTTTATATTTGTGCCTTTCCAACAAATAACACAACAATGACTACTTTAAACGAATTGAATGCTATTTCTCCAATTGACGGAAGATATAGAAACAAGACTCTTTCTTTGGCTCCTTTTTTCTCGGAAGAAGCGCTAATCAAATACCGCGTATTGGTTGAAATTGAATATTTCATTGCTTTGTGCGAGGTTCCTTTGCCACAACTTAAAGGTGTAAACCCGGATTTATTCGAAAGTTTGCGTAACATTTACAAGAATTTCTCCACTGAAGATGCGCTTTGGATCAAAGAAACGGAGAAAGTAACCAATCACGACGTTAAAGCGGTTGAATACTTTATCAAGGACGCTTTTGAAAAATTAGGTCTATCACAATACAAGGAGTTCATCCATTTTGGGTTGACTTCACAAGATATAAACAATACGGCGATTCCACTTTCAACAAAAGAGGCTTTCGAAAAAGTATATATGCCTTCTTTGATCACTTTAACTTCAAAATTGAAAGATTTAAGCGGAGAATGGAAGGACATTCCAATGTTGGCCAGAACGCATGGACAACCTGCCTCCCCTACTCGTTTGGGTAAGGAAATTGGTGTTTTTGTGGAAAGATTGGAAGAGCAAATGCGTTTGTTGTTCAACATCCCTTTTGCAGCCAAATTTGGCGGAGCAACAGGAAATTACAATGCGCATCATGTGGCCTATCCACAAATTGACTGGAAAAAATTTGGTGGGAATTTTGTTGAAGAGAATCTAGGTTTGCACCACTCTTTCCCTACAACCCAAATTGAGCATTACGATCATTTCGCAGCGTTTTTTGATGCGTTAAAAAGAATCAACACCATTATCATTGATTTGGACAGAGACATTTGGACGTACGTTTCGATGGAATATTTCAAGCAAAAAATTAAAGTGGGTGAAATTGGGTCATCAGCGATGCCACACAAAGTAAACCCTATTGATTTTGAAAACTCAGAAGGAAACTTAGGTATAGCCAACGCTATTTTCGAACATTTGTCCGCTAAATTGCCTTTGTCAAGATTGCAACGTGATTTGACTGACAGTACGGTTTTGAGAAATATTGGAGTGCCAATTGGACACACCATCATCGCTTTTGAAGCCACCTTGAAAGGATTGAACAAATTATTGTTGAACGAACCTAAGTTCCACGAAGATCTGGAGAAAAACTGGGCAGTTGTTGCCGAGGCGATCCAAACCATTTTGAGACGTGAAGCCTATCCAAACCCTTACGAAGCATTGAAAGGATTAACAAGAACCAATGAAGCGATCGACAAGAAAGCAATTCACGGTTTCATTGCCACTTTAGATGTTTCAGAAGAAGTAAGAGCGGAGTTAATGCAAATCACTCCAAGTAATTTCTTGGGAATTTAAAGAACCAATAAGAAAATGAAAATTCTTAGTTTATATTTTTTCGAATATGACAAAAATTTTCTTTACACTTAAAAATATAAAAAAATAATCTTCAAAAAAAGCTATCTTTATCGATAGCTTTTTTTATTACAATACACATCCAAAATACAAAATATGAGTACTGTAGCAACAGTTGCTGAGGCATCACACCATTTAGAACCTTTAATAAGTGACTTAGGATTAATCCTTATGACCGCCGGAATTGCTGTATTAATATTTAAAAAACTAAAACAACCTTTGGTTTTAGGATATTTAATTGCGGGCTTTTTGGCAGGTAATCACTTTGACTTTTTTCCCTCAGTAAAAGACATAAAAAGCGTAGAGGTTTGGGCAGAAATAGGTGTTATCTTTTTGCTGTTTAGTTTGGGCCTCGAATTCAGTTTTAAGAAATTGATGAAAGTGGGAGGCACAGCTTCTATCAATGCTTTTACACAAATAATAACAATGGTAATCATGGGTTATTTAGTTGGACAGTGGATGGGCTGGAAACAGATGGATTCCATTTTTTTAGGGGTAATACTCTCCATTTCTTCCACAACTATTATCCTTAAGACTTTTGATGAATTGGGTGTAAAAGCACAAAAATTTGCAGGTATTGTTATTGGTTCCCTGATAGTCCAGGACATTGTAGCCATCTTAATGATGGTATTACTTTCTACTTTAGCTGCCAGCCAGCAATTCTCAGGAACCGAATTATTACAGTCAATTTTGAAGTTAGGTTTTTTCCTGACAGCCTGGTTTGTGGCGGGTATCTTTTTTATTCCAACATTATTAAAAAAAACCAAACACCTTTTAACAGACGAAATGATGTTGATTATTTCAATCGCCTTGTGTTTGATGATGGTTATTTTAGCTGCAAATGTCGGATTCTCACCTGCACTTGGCGCCTTTATCATGGGATCTATTATCGCCGAAACGACTCAGGCGGAACAAATCGAACATTTAGTAAAACCCGTTAAAGACTTATTTGCCGCCGTGTTTTTTGTGTCAGTTGGAATGCTTATCGACCCAAACACGCTATACGACTATGCATGGCCCGTTTTAATTCTGACTTTTGTTACCATTTTCGGTCAATCCACCAGCTCAATAATCGGTTCGCTAATTTCAGGACAGCCTTTAAAACAGTCCATCCAAATCGGTATGACTTTAGCGCAAATAGGCGAGTTTTCTTTTATTATCGCCACTTTAGGAATGTCATTAAATGTAACTAGTGATTTCTTATATCCAATAGTTGTTGCCGTTTCTGCTGTCACCACTTTTACGACACCGTTTATGGTAAAAATGGCAGTTCCTTTTTCTGAGTTTTTAGACAAAAAACTACCCCGAAAATGGGTTAAAAGAATGGCACGATACAGTGCAAATGCACAAGCGATAAAATCCATAAGTACATGGCAGGTGGTATTAAGAGCTTATATGATTCAAATTATAGTTCACACCATTATAATTACTGCAATAATTTTATTGTCATCCAGATTCGTTTTGCCTTTGGTCGAAAATTCAAAATTTGGTAATGCTATCGCAGCTTTGATAACTATGATTATAATTTCTCCATTTTTATGGGCTTTGTCCTTGCGACGTGTTGCCGTAAAAGAGGTCGAAATATTATTTCAGGAGCGTAGATACAGAGGCCCAATTTTAATGATGATCTTTTTTAGAATGGGATTGGCAATATTCTATATTGGTTTTTTACTGAATATCTTTTTTTCTCCTATAATTGCATTTTTCGCATTGATAAGCGCCGGAGTTCTTTACTATCTATTTCCAAAACAACTGCATGAGCAATATCACCGAATTGAAAATCACTTTCTAAAAAATCTTAACGACAGGAATTCTGTAAAAATAACCAGACAATATGCCAGTTTAACTCCCTGGGATGGACATATGACTACATTTGAAATAGCAAAAGAATCAAATATTGCAGGAAAAACTTTAGAAGAATTACGCCTTAGGGAGCAAATGGGGATTAACATTGCTTTTATCAAAAGAGGTGACATTATGGTAAAAATACCTACCAAAAATGAGCGGTTATTTCCCGGAGATGAAATTTGCGTTATTGGCTCAGATGAACAGGTGGACGAATTCAAAAACTATTTGCACCAGCATGAAATAGAATCTCCGGAAAGTGTACAAAAAACAGAAATCATATTGCAACAGGTACCGTTAAATAATGAAGAATTCATCGGAAAAAGCATAAGTCAGTCTAACATCAGAGAGAAAACCAACGGAATGGTAGTCGGTATTGAACGAAGTGGAAAACGAATTCTAAATCCTGAATCAAATTTAATTTTAGAAAAAAATGATATTCTATGGGTAGTAGGTGACAAAAAAAGAATGGGCCTTTTATTCGAAAATTAGAGAATTGAAAAAGGGCATAAGTTTTAAACTTATGCCCTTTTTGATTTATATCTGCAATAAATTATCTTGAATAATTTGGAGCTTCTTTGGTGATAGTAACATTGTGCGGATGACTTTCGTTGATTCCGCTCGCGGTGATTCGAATGAAACGTCCCGTTTCTTGCAAAGTAGGAATGTCTTTTGAACCACAGTATCCCATTCCGGCACGAAGACCCCCAATGAACTGCAACATACTTTCGTTCAATTCCCCTTTATAAGGCACACGGCCTACAATCCCTTCAGGAACTAGTTTCTTAACGTCGTCTTCAACATCTTGAAAATAACGGTCTTTAGAACCCGTTTCCATCGCTTCAACAGAACCCATTCCGCGGTATGATTTGAATTTTCTGCCCTCGAAAATGATAGTCTCTCCGGGAGATTCTTTAGTTCCCGCAAGAAGTGACCCTAGCATCACGCAATCGGCACCTGCGGCAATCGCTTTAGGAATGTCTCCTGTGTAACGAATTCCACCATCAGCGATTACGGGAACTCCCGTTCCTTTTAACGCTGCGGCAACTTCGAGTACTGCAGAAAACTGAGGGAAACCAACGCCCGCTACAATACGAGTGGTACAAATTGAACCTGGACCAATTCCGACTTTTACTCCATCGGCTCCATTTTCGACTAAAAATTTAGCGGCTTCGGGAGTGGCAATGTTACCAACGATAACGTCTATTTGAGGAAATTTAGATTTTACTTGTTTCAGTGTGTTTACCACACCTTGAGTATGACCATGAGCCGTATCTATAATGATGGCATCAACTCCAGCATTTACTAAGGCTTCTGCTCTTTCAAGAGCGTCACCGGTAACTCCGATTGCAGCCGCTACGCGCAAACGTCCGAAAACGTCTTTGTTTGCAATTGGTTTTTGAGTTAACTTCGTGATATCCCTAAAGGTAATCAGTCCAACTAATTTATTGTCTTTATCTACAACTGGCAGTTTCTCGATTTTATGTCCTTGCAAAACCACTTCCGCTTGTTCTAGGGAAGTTCCTGCGGCAACGGTAACTAAATTTTCTTTAGTCATCACCTCAATGATAGCTCTTGCATTGTTTTTTTCGAAACGCAAATCTCTATTGGTAACAATTCCTTTCAATTTTTGATTTTCATCAACGATTGGAATACCGCCAATTCCGTATTCTTTCATCGCGTTTTTTGCGTCTGCCACCGTTGAAGTTAGAGGCAAAGTCACTGGATCAATAATCATTCCTGACTCCGCACGTTTTACTTTACGTACTTTGGCAGCTTGTTGCTCGATCGTCATGTTTTTATGCAGAACACCTATTCCACCTTCTTGAGCAATAGCGATTGCCATAGCACTTTCAGTAACGGTATCCATAGCAGCGGACACTATAGGAACGTTAAGCGTTATGTTTCTTGAAAATTTTGATTGGATACTCACTTCGCGAGGAAGCACATTGGAGTAGTTAGGAACTAATAATACATCATCGTAAGTTAAACCTTCACCGATAATCTTTGAGTTGTGTGCTATCATGTTGCAATTTGTAGTTGAATTGCGTGCAAATATAGCAAATTATTTTGATTTATTTTTGAAAAATGGGGACGAAAAAAAATAGCCCCTGCCGTCAACAATTTCCTTAATTGTTTAATAGGATAATTATGATATTAGAACGCGGCGTGAATTACTATAACTACTGCCCTAGCCCAAAGAGCAATGGAAAGCCGCGAAAAAAAAACAACTCTTTTTATGAAGTGCTTGAAATGTATCGCTGGATTAGCCCTTATTAAAAATCAAAAGGGTTCATTATTATCCTTGAAAATAAAATTAAGTCCGAATTGGAAAGAAAGGCTGTTGGCTTTTGAGACATCGCGATACTCCAGAAGATTATCAGCCATGGCATACATATTAAACTTCCCTATGGTGGTGGACAAGCCCAAACCAATATTCGTATAAGAAAAAGAGTCCAATGTATAGGTCGCTTTTAGCTGCAAATTGCTGAGGACATTCCTTTTATAATATCCCGTAAGAGCCATGATCGGCGCTCTTGGCGCAGTCATCAAAAACAATTGAGCACCTACGGCATTTTTATAAGCTGCATCATCATTGCTACAACTACAGTCACTCCCTCTGGAATCGTCAAATGAGTACTGATAGGAAGCATTCAATTTTGTGGGCCTCCAAGTGGTATATTTGGTATATATTGTATCCAAAGGAATGGCATTTTTAAATTCCTGGTATACATCCCTGGGAGCATCACTATCATTAAAATTAGGGTTTATCCCTTCGTATTTATAAAGCCCTTTGTAAGTGAAACTCTCCACTTCTTTGGAATGCTTTATAAAACCAATGTCTAAAACGCTGGCTGTAATTTGAATGTTTTCCTGGAGATAATAGGTAAACCCCAAATCAAAACCTAGACCCAAATTACCTCCCAAAAAAGTCTTTTTCTGAATATCACTTGCCGCATCCACATCACTATCTTCCTCAATATAAGGCGAAATCCCCGAGGTATTCAGCTGTGAATTTGAATAAATAACCTGTTCATAGGCCGTAGTTGTCCCAGGAATCGTATAAATGTAGCCCGAATTGTCAGTGGAAGTCGCATTAAAAATACTGGAATAAATCTTTGCTCTCATTCCTACGACAAGATTCTCCCTAATGTTTTTATTATACCCAAAATGTAAAACCGAAAGCATTTCTGTTCTTCCATTTAAATCGCCCAAATTGAACACCTTACCTAAGTAGTCTCTGTTTCCGTCTAGAGCGAGTATTGCCAAATCCTTAGGCATATAGGACAGAAAATCAAATTCCTGATACATCCCAAAAGAAACATAGGCATGATTTTGCCAATCCCCAACTTTAAAGCCTCCGTTGAACAATTCGATTTGTTCGTTTAAAATCACCTTATCTTTTCTGGAAGTCGACGATAGCACATCACGCAGTTTCGTATTAAAATCCACACCGTTATTGGCGAACAAGTCGTAAGTGGAAAAACCGGTTGAGCCCACATTTAATGAAATTCCCGAAAGTAAAGGAACACCAAAATAATAGTTATATTTAAAATCGGCTCCTGGATTTGTCAACAAAGACTGAGGAACTGTTCTGAAATTATATAAAATTTGTTTGTTTTGGGATAAGCAACCAATCGATAGTAATAGAAGCAAAATTAAGTATACTTTTCTCATTCTACCGATAAATAAGCTGTTGCACTTGAACGCAATTTAATACTCCCCAAGCTACTCTCGCTTAATGCCGGGCCGGGAGCCATAGAAAGCACGAATTCCATCCTCTTGGCGGTTTTCAACAAGTCAAGTCTGGCGTTTTCAAAAACCTCCGTTTTTTCTATAATGATGGGAGCGCCGGTAGAAGCGGGAACATCGAAGCGAATGGTAATGACTGCCTGACCATTCTGATCTAACAGGATCAAATCAAAAGAGTATGCCCTGTTTATGGTGTTTGTGACTTCAAAAAAGAAATCAGCTCTTTTTAAATTATTTCGCAAAAAGGCATCCCGAAAAACATCAAAATTTTCTGCATCGAAGGAAACAGTCCGCTCCATCCCATTGTCAACAAAATTTTTTGCGGGAACATCAAAATAGCTTAGATTAGCAATAAATATGGGTTCTAACTTGAGATCGTTTACTTGATTGAAGTCTAAATCACTGTTACATGAAAAGGAAAATAATGTCAATATGACAATTCCTATTAATCTATATGTGGGGTATGCTTTCATTATAAAATTGTATTGGCAAAAGTAGGTTAGGGATGAAATAAGAACGCCTCAAAGAGATACATATTATTTCGTTATCCTTTTTTTGATCATGGAAAAAGTCAATTGCTCCTAATGAAATTCTCCAAAGAGTTTAGAAGCCTCATTATAAGCGCTTTCAAAACTCAGTGGGTTTAGGTTTGTGTTTTCCTTGTTGGATGTAAAATAGGATAATAATTTTTCAGTGGGCATATTTCCAGTTAAATCATCCTTAGCCATGGGACATCCACCGAATCCCTGAATAGCGCCGTCATAACGACGACAACCAGCACGGTAGGCGGCGTCAATTTTTTCGAACCATTTGTCGGGCGTGGTGTGCAAATGGGCTCCAAACTCAATTTCGGGATATTGTGGAATTAGATTCGAAAACAAGTAACTGATCACCTCGGGCGTTGAGCTACCAACGGTATCGGAGAGGGAGAGAATCTTGACACCCATAGCGGATAATTTCTCGGTCCAATCGCCAACAATCTCCACGTTCCATGGGTCCCCGTAAGGGTTTCCAAAACCCATAGACAAATAGGCAACCACTTCCTTTTTGCTTTTGTCGGCAATTTCAAGAATTTCCTGCAAAGTAACTAAGGATTCCGCTATGGTTTTATGAGTATTCCGCATCTGAAAATTCTCGGAAATCGAAAAAGGGAAACCCAAATATTGAATTTCATTATGAGTGGAAGCTATTTCCGCCCCTTTGGTATTGGCTATAATCGCCAGTAATTTGCTCGTTGTTTGTGACAAATCCAGTTGCGCCAAAACGGCTGCGGTGTCCTGCATTTGCGGAATCGCTTTTGGGGAAACAAAGCTTCCAAAGTCAATTGAATCAAAACCTACCCTCAACAAAGATTGAATGTAAGCCACCTTTCTTTCGGTAGGGATGAATGGTTTGATGCCTTGCATTGCATCACGGGGACATTCTATTATTTTTATTGGCTCCATAGACTTTCAAAGATAATAAAACTTGCAAATTGGCAAAGAGTAGCTGCGATAAAGTTTGCAAAAAAAGAGTGGTATTTTACAAACTATTCCGTTTTATAGTCATAAACATAATTATTACATAATTTGGCAATGGATTACTTTAAATATTCACCAAATCCTTTTCGCTCAAAAAGGCATTTCATAAAAAAACGGCAGCAAAAAAAATTCCTGCTGTCGTTTTAGATAGTTATATTCCTTATTTCAATCTCTCCAAAATCTTTTTATTAATGGCTTTCACCAAAGCGGGCCCTTCATAGATGAAGCCCGTATACAACTGCACTAAACTGGCTCCAGCATCCAATTTTTCTATCGCATCTTCGGCAGAATGGATTCCTCCCACTCCGATGATTGGAAATGCCTTATTGCTTTTTTCAGATAAAAATCGGATCACTTCGGTAGAGCGTTTTCGCAAAGGCTTCCCTGATAAACCACCCATTTCGGCTTTATTATCGGATCGCAATCCTTCTCTGGAAATGGTGGTATTAGTGGCAATTACTCCAGCAATTTGCGTTTCTTTTACTATCTCAATAATGTCCAACAATTGTTCGTTGGTCAAATCGGGTGCGATTTTCAGTAGGATTGGCTTTTGTTTTGGCTTCGCCAAATTCTTATTTTGCAAAGTTTGCAACAATTGCGTCAACGGCTCTCTATCTTGTAAGGCACGAAGGTTCGGTGTGTTTGGGGAACTCACATTCACCACAAAATAATCCACATAATCGTACAAAGCATCAAAGCAAATTTCGTAATCTGAAGTCGCCTCTTCGTTTGGTGTCAGTTTGTTTTTACCAATGTTCCCTCCAATCAGTACACCGGTGTTTGCCTTTAGTCGTTCTACCGCTTCCATAACACCACCGTTGTTAAACCCCATTCGGTTAATGATCGCTGAATCTTCTTTCAAACGGAACAGACGCTTTTTCGGGTTTCCCTCCTGCCCTTTTGGCGTCAAAGTTCCTATCTCGATAAAACCAAACCCGAAATTGGACAATTCCCTAAATAACTTTGCATCCTTATCAAAACCAGCGGCCAAGCCGACAGGGTTTTTAAATTTTAAACCAAAAACTTCCGTTTCCAGTCTCTTGTCTTCAACCAAATAGAGCGAACGATAGATAGCTGAAAAACCTGGTATTTTGGACGTAAAACGAATTAAAGAAAAGGTGAAATAATGGACTTTCTCGGGATCAAAAAGGAAAAATAACGGACGTATAAGGAGTTTGTACATGAGTGTTTTGTTGTGTCGTGCAAAAATAGAATTATCTAGCCGATAATTATAATTATAACCAAAAGTTTATTCTTTATCACAATAAATAAACCGAACCCATCATTGTGATGGGTTCGGTTTATTTATCTAAAATCTATAATGTATAAGGATAGTGACAATGAATGTTCCATTCTAACTTAATCTTCGCTCACATCATTCCATTTCCATTTTATCCATTTTCATTTTATGATCTTTCATATCATGCATCATCATACCGTCCATGTCCATCTTATCACCATTTTTCATCATCATGGTTTTTCCGTCTTTCATTTTCACCATTCCATTCGGTGATACCACAGTCCCATTGGACATTGTCATTTCCTTGTCCATCTCCATCATCTTACCGTCCTTCACCATCATCATTTTGCCGTCTTTCATTTTGACGTAATTTTTCATTTGGTGCATCATCATCATTCCGTGCATGTCCATTTTATCTCCATTTTTCATCATCATGGTTTTTCCGTCTTTCATTTTCACCATCCCGTTGGGATAAACCATTGTCCCGTTCTCCATTGTCATTTCCTTGTCCATCATCATCATTTTGCCGTCTTTAACCATCATCATTTTACCATCTTTCATTTTTACGTGGTCCTCCATTTGCATCATTTTTGTGTCCTGCATGGTCTTTTTCTGCATTTCTTTTTCCTGGGCCATCATCCCAATTGAGAAAATGGCAGTTACTAAAAACATAATTATTTTTTTCATAACATATTGATTTTAAGATAATTAAATTAATTTTTAAACAATAAATTTACAAAAAAAATATTTTAGAGCAATATTTTTACTCAATTAAAAAACAGTGGGAACAAAAAATATAAAAACTTGGGTAAAATCAAATTTTTTCCATCATTAGAGCTCTAACTCGATGATTTATTTTAAACGTCCATTTCTTCACTAGAACTGAAAACCAAAAAACAAAGATTCCCCTTTGTAAATTTAAAATGCACAAAAACAGTATGGCCTATTCCATAAATAATTTTCTATTCATGTATATAAACAATTTATTAACAGCTATTTAAAAAAATGATGACTAACTTTAAACTATCAAATAGAAAAATCGCTAACCTAAATACAACTCGAAAATGGAAAAGCACATTCACTCAACAACCAAGGACAAACAGAACAAGAAAGGCCTCTTGATAACAAGGACATTTGACGCCCCTCAAGAACATGTTTGGAAAGCTTGGACAGACTCTGAAAGCTTCATGAAATGGTGGGGACCCAAACATTTTAGCTGCCCTTTTTGCGACATCGATTTTAAAGTAGGTGGCAAATATTTGAACTGCATGCTCTCACGTGATGGAAAGAATTTTTGGGGCACGGGCACTTATAAAGAAATTGTCCCCATGAAACGAATCGTATATACCGATTCTTTTTCGGACGAAAAAGGAAATGTCGTTCCATCCACATATTATGGGATGGAAGGGTTGCCTTTAGAGTTAGAGGTAATCCTCACATTTGAAGAATTTGAAGGCGGAACGAAAATGTCTCTTACACACATAGGCATTCCTGCTGGTAAAATGGAAGAAATGACAAAAACGGGATGGAATGAATCCTTTGACAAACTCGAAAAAATGCTAATTGCAAATAGGCTTCAGGTTAATCCGAAAATGAAAGTCATAGCGATTCCAGGCATACCGGAATTATTTATCATCCGCGAATTTGAGGCTACACGGGAAACCGTTTTTAATGCCCATATAGACCCTGAACTTTACATACAGTGGCTTGGCCCGCGCTATCTTAAAACGACGCTAAAAACATTTGAACCGAGAAGCGGCGGCAAATGGCGGTATGTTTCCAAAGACGATGACGGTAATAAATACTCTTTTCATGGTTTCTATCATGAAATTTCCGCGCCAGAGTACATTATTTCCACTTTTGAATACGACAAGTTTCCAGAAAGCGGCCATGTATTTCTACAAAAAATCAGATTTGATTCCTTATCAAAACAAAGAACAAAATTAATCTACCAGATGATATTCACCTCTGTTGAAGATCGCGATTTCATGCTTCAATCCGGAATGGAAAGGGACATCGAGGAAAGCTATGAAAGACTCGAAGACCTTTTGTTGAACAAATAAACACATGCAATTCTGACATAATTTAAATCAATAGCATCATGAACTCGTTAATCAGCAAATCGATAATGGGCGGAATAATAGGCTCGGTTATAATGTCAATAGAACTGTTTGCGGCATCAAAGATAGGAATGCCCAAAATGTCACCGCCAGATATGTTAGCCGATATGATGACCATTCCCCTGTCTGTCGCTTGGGGCCTGCACATCCTGATAGGAATTACCTTTGCCTTGGCATATAGCTTTATTTTCGCACCAAAGGTGAAAATCTCAAATACCTACCTGAAAGGCGCGATATTCGGTTTTGCAGTTTTCGTTTTCGCACAAATAGCCATAGCACTTTTGGAAATGATATTTCCAACTCCTCAAATGGAAGGTTCCATGACGCAGCTGATGATAGGCAGTATTATAGGCCACGTTGTTTTTGGGATGGCGGTTTCTAAAACAGTTGGTCATGCTTTCAGCACGGAAAAAGCTATCGAATACAGCTAGGAAAAACCGTCAACTCAACCATTGGTGAATGGGAAGACAGATTGGCTATAAATTAATTTTTATACCGTAAATTGATAATGTTTTATGTTGCTAGTTATAAAGAGGGCGTTTTTCAAATAAACTGTATCTTTGCTTTTCATTATAAAAAAAATTTATGCAACATATAATCGACCGTTTCATCAGCTATGTAACTATTGATACGGAATCTGACCCAAACTCTGATACTACACCAAGCACGGCAAAACAATGGGACCTGGCCAATAAATTAGTCGAGGAATTAAAAGCCATCGGCATGCAGGATGTCACGATTGATGACAAATCATATATTATGGCCACTTTAGCCAGTAATGTGGACCATGAAGTGCCTACCATTGGATTTGTTTCTCATTTTGACACTACTCCTGATTTTACGGGTGCAAATGTAAAACCGCAAATTGTCCCTAATTACGATGGGAAAGATATTGTCCTTAATGCCGAACAAAACATAATACTCTCACCTAGCTATTTCAAAGATTTATTGCTTTACAAAGGGCAGACTTTGATCACTACTGACGGTACGACCTTGCTTGGCGCAGATGATAAGGCGGGAATTACCGAAATTATGACTGCAATGGAATTCTTGATCAATAATCCTGAAATCAAACACGGAAAAATCAGAGTTGGCTTTACGCCCGATGAAGAGATCGGTCGCGGTGCACACCATTTTGATGTGGAGAAATTCGGCGCTGACTGGGCTTATACCATGGACGGAAGCCAAGTGGGAGAGCTGGAATATGAAAATTTCAATGCGGCTGGAGCAAAAATCACTTTCAAGGGTAAAAGTGTGCATCCTGGATATGCCAAAGGAAAAATGATCAATTCCATTTTGATAGCCAACGATTTTATCAACGCTTTGCCGAAGGACGAAACACCGCAGGAGACTAAAGGTTACGAAGGTTTCTTTCACGTAAATCATCTTACGGGAGGCATCGAAGAAACGGTTTTGGAGTTGATCATCAGAGATCACAGCAAGAAAAAATTCGAAAAACGTAAGGAACTAATTGAGAAAATTGCCAAGAAAATCAACAAGAAGTTTGCGAAACAGTTTGGAGAAGATATTGTCGCTGCTGAAATTAAAGATCAGTATTACAATATGAAGGAAAAAGTTGTTCCAGTAAAACATATCGTCGATATCGCCGAAAAAGCGATGAAACTGGTCAACATCAAACCTTTAATAAAACCAATCCGCGGGGGAACAGACGGTTGTCAATTGTCATACAAAGGACTGCCTTGCCCGAATATTTTTGCGGGCGGACACAATTTTCATGGCAAATATGAATATGTTCCCGTAGAAAGTATGCAAAAAGCAGTGGACGTGATCGTAAAAATCGCTGAGCTGACAACAATGCCAAATTTTGGATTGGAGCAACCTAAAACTAAAAAAGGAAAATAATTGGAACCTTCACAACCAAAAAAGCATACTTGGGACAAGAACAATAAATGGATAGAAGAATTAAATCTACTAAAAGGAATTATTGCCCAGACTGAACTTGTCGAAACTACAAAATGGGGAGGCCCAGTTTATGTTTTAGACGGGAAAAACGTTTTGGGTATTGGGGGATTTAAAAGTTATTTCGGAATTTGGTTCTTTAATGGAGTTTTTCTTGAAGACAAAAAAAAAGTATTAATCAATGCTCAGGAAGGTGTTACCAAATCCCTACGGCAATGGCGCTTTTTATCAATAGAAGAAGTCAATGAAAATAGGGTGTTAGCTTACATTCATGAAGCTATTGCTAATGAAAAAATCGGCAAAACAATTACTCCTGCAAAAAAAGAGGCTCTTGTTTCGGAAATGTTGCAGCAGGAATTAGAAAACAGTGCTGATTTGGCTAAAGCCTTTCAGCAATTCTCACTCGCCAAACAAAGGGAATTTCACGAATACATTGAGGAAGCCAAAAGAGAGCAAACCAAACTTTCCAGAATGCTGAAAATAAGGCCAATGATCATGCAAAACATTGGTTTGAATGATAAATACAAATAAAAAAAGCCCCATTTTCATGGGGCTTTTTAGGTTTTAAGCCCTATCAGTTTTACAAAAGCGATGAAATCCTTAGGCAAAAGCTTAACATTATCGTGTTTCTTTATTCACTATATTTACTATTGCCCTGTTAATCAGTTGATTTAAATCAAAAAAAAAAAGAGAAAGAATGTACTATTAAAACTAAACTGAAGACGCAATCATGGATGAAAAAAAAGTAGAGATAAAAACTCCAGCGGCCACCATTAAAAAGGTAGTTCCTGTTAAACCTAGAAAACCAACAGTTAATAAGCCAACTGCTGACGCCATTCCCAAAGCCTCCAAGGACGCTAGCATAGAGAAAAAACCAATTGTAATTCCGCAAAAAGCAATTACCCAAGACGACAAAGACGAAAAGAAAAAGGCAAAAACTCAACTGAAGAAATTAAAAGCAAAAGAGAAGGCTAAACTAAAAAAACTGATTGTCAGCGAAATAGCCAAGCTAAAAGCCAAGGCAAAAAAAGCAAAAGCTAAGAAAGCAAAAAAGGACAAAGCCAAGAAAGCAAAATTAAAATCGAAGCTTAAAGCTAAAAAAGCCAATGCAAAATCTAAAAAGAGCAAGAAAAAGCAAAAAAGTAAAAAGTGATTTCCTTTTTCTGCCAAAAAAAAAGTCCCATTCAGAATTAAATTCCGAATGGGATTTTTTTGTAACCTTAAAAAAATATTATTTTTTTGCCAATACAGCACTCATTTCCATAGAAATTGCAGAACGCTCCATTTTTAATTTTCCAGCCATTGTTTCGATAACAACTGTAGTATCAGCAAGCTCGGAAACTTTTCCATGAAGACCACTTTTAGTAACGATCTTATCGCCTACTTTTAAAGCGCTTTCAAATTCTTTTTCACTTTTCGCTTTTTTCTGTTGTGGTCTAATCATAAAGAAATAGATTACTACAAACATTAATAGAAAAGGGGCAAATTGAGTTAATTGTTCCATAATTTTTAATTCTTTTTTTATTTAATTACTATTACATTAATCCGCGACCGGTCTTAATCATTTTTTTACTGGCTTCCAGCTCTTTAACTAAATTGTCTAAAATCCCGTTGATAAAAATACTACTTTTTGGTGTAGAATACTCTTTGGCAAGTTCTAAATATTCATTTAAAGTCACTTTTACAGGAATTGAAGGGAATTTCAAAAATTCACAAATAGCCATTTTTAAAATAATGGTATCCACCTCTGCAATTCTGTCACTATCCCAATTGGGGGTTTTATCAGCAAATTCCTTTGCCAATTCCATTTCGTTCAAAACTGTTTTTCTAAACAAATCTTTAACGAATGCCTTGTCTTCGCTGTCCTTGTAAACTTTAGGAACAGTGAAATTATCGTCCATGATAGGTTTCATAGCCTTCAACTGCTTAATTATATGGGTGTTAACCAATGGGATATCATCAATCCAAGTCAGTTTATCGTCTTCCAAAAATTCGTACAATTTTTCGTTTGGCACGATCACCTCCAAAAACAAATCCACTATAAGCTGTCTGTCCTCTTCAAAGGAACCCGCTGGACTACTCATGTAATCAGTATACGGCTTACTCGCTTTTACGGCATTCAACAACAACAAAATATAGTCGTCATTCAAAGTCCAAGCGTCAATTTTACGGCTCTCCATAGCGATGCTCAGAGAATTGTTTTCAGCTAGAATTTGAAAAATACTGTTTTTGATGAACTTTTCGTTGGGTTTGCGTTCTTCAGGAGTTGCAAGATGCTTAAGACTTGATTTATGCAGAAATTCAGTTTCTTTTTTACAGATTTCCATAAGCGAGGAAATCATTGTAAGGTATAAATCTTGAATATTGTCGATACTATAAAAAAGAAATTTTTCTTCTTTCTCTAAGTTATCAGAACCGTTTTGATGCATCGCATAAATGGATTGCATGACTTTAACGCGTATGTGTCTTCTATTTACCACCTTGTAAGAACTTTTATTAAATTATTTTGCAAAAATAAGAATTTCATTCTTGTAAATAAAATATATAATTGCTTATTTTAAAAGTATTCAATGATGGGCATTCAGGGGTCATTATAATCAACCCCTGGATTCCGCATCACGAACACCTGATATTATTTATTTCTGTTCTCGATCCTTCTTTGATCAATTCTGTTTTGCGCGATGGTAAGCGCCGCTTGATGCGTTGTGATTCCTTTAGCAACAGCGTAATCTATTATCTCTAAAGTTGTATTGTAAATATTTTCGGTTCTGCGCATTATTTCTTCTTTCCCGTAATGTGCTAATTCAGCGTAAACATTGATAATTCCACCGGCATTAATCAAGAAATCCGGTGCATATAGAATACCGCGTTCTTGCAAAATAGCACCGTGAATATCTTCGTTTGCCAACTGATTATTGGCGGCTCCAGCGATCACTTTTGCTTTTATTTTATGAACCGTACTGTCATTAATTGTCGCTCCCATAGCACAGGGCGCATAGATATCTACATCAGCGCCATACAAATCTTCTCCAGTGAATATTTGAGCATTGTATTTAGTTCCCACTTGATATAGTTTTTCTTCGTTGATGTCAGCAATGGTTACCAGAGCACCCTCTTTAGTTAAATAATCCACTAAAGTTTCCCCGACATGACCAATCCCTTGGACCAAGACTTTTTTGCCAGCCAGCACGTCCGAGCCAAATTGATGCTTTGCGGCTGCCTTCATTCCCATATACACACCATATGCAGTGACAGGCGATGGATTGCCTGCTCCACCTCTTGATTCAGAAATTCCCGTAACATATGGAGTTACATCTCTCACGATATCCATGTCACTTGTTTCCATTCCCACATCTTCCGCCGTAATATATCTTCCTGATAAAGAATGTACGAATTCACCAAACTTGCGCATCAATGCAGGTGTTTTTTGCGTTTTGGCATCACCCCAAATCACGGCTTTTCCACCGCCAATGTTCAATCCTGTAATAGCAGCTTTATAGGTCATCCCACGTGAAAGGCGTAATACGTCATTTAAGGCATCCCATTCGGTTGCATAATTAAACATCCTAGTTCCTCCCAAAGCTGGTCCCATAACCGAATTATGAATACCAATAATTGCTTTTAAACCCGTATCTTTGTCGTTGCAAAAAACAATTTGTTCGTGATCATCAAATGATAATTGTCCAAATACGGGATCCATTTTTTGAAGTTCCTTTGCTGTTGTGAAAGCTGCATTCATATCGTAAATTTTTATAATGATAAAATTATGAATTTGTCAAAAAGACAAATCAAAATTACGTAAAAAATACAGATATGTCAAAATTATTAATAAAAATCACTTATTTGACAATTCGAGAACGAAAAAACAAATTTAAAATTATTGAAAATCGATTAAAAACCGAAAAATAAAACTATTTCAATACAGAATCTCTTAAAAAAATGAAAGAATTACTTTATTTAAACAAATATTTTGTCAAATATAAATATCGCTTTTTACTAGGAATAGTGTTCACCATAATTGCACAAATTTTCATGTTGTTCACCCCTAAACTGATCAGCAAATCTTTTAAGGTAATCGAGACTTTTTCAAAAGACAAAAGCATTGCCACATCAGTGATTCGCCAAGAGTTAATTTCCAATATTTTACTGATTATTGCCACCACAATTATCGCTGGTTTTCTTACATTTTTGATGAGACAAACCCTAATCGTAATGTCGCGTCACATTGAATTTGACTTAAAAAACGAGGTCTTTAGACAGTATATGAACTTGTCCCAAAATTTCTACAAAAAGAATCGTACGGGCGATTTGATGAACCGCATAAGCGAGGATGTTTCGAAGGTGAGAATGTATGTTGGGCCAGCGGTCATGTACACCATAAACACTATTATCCGATTCACAATCGTTATTATGTATATGTACAATGTATCCCCTCGATTAACTTTGTATACCATTCTTCCGCTGCCTTTGTTGTCGTATGGAATTTTCAAATTGAGTTCAGAAATCAACAAGAGAAGTACCATTTTCCAGCAGTACCTATCAAAAGTATCCAGTTTTACACAAGAAATATTTTCAGGAATTCGCGTAATTAAGGCCTACTCGCTTGAAGACCAACATCAAAACAACATGGTGAATCTGGCTAAAGAAAGCAAACGTAAAAGTTTGAATTTAGCCAAAGTACAATCATTATTCGGGCCATTAATGTTGGCTCTTATCGGCATAAGTAACCTGGTGGTCATCTATTTTGGCGGTTTAATGTACATTGACGGAACGATCAAAAGTATCGGTACAATCGCCGAATTTATTTTATACGTCAACATGCTTACTTGGCCTGTTGCCTCGTTAGGCTGGGTTTCATCAATGGTTCAAGAAGCTGAAGCTTCACAAAAACGACTGAACGAGTTCCTTAAAATTGAACCCGAAATAAAAAATAAAAACCCAAATCACTCCATAATAAATGGCTCGATTTCATTCGAAAATGTTAGCTATACCTACGAGGACACCAATATAAAAGCAATTAAAAACATTTCTTTTACCGTCAAAAAAGGAGAAACATTAGCCATTCTCGGAAAAACGGGATCAGGAAAATCAACTATTCTGTCGTTAATTTCAAGATTGTACGATGTGACAGAAGGTAAAATCACAGTTGACGATAAAGAAATCAGCACCTTAAACCTTTTTGATTTACGAAACAGCATCGGAATTGTGCCTCAAGATGCCTTTTTATTTTCCGACTCGATTAAGAACAACATCAAGTTTGGTAAAGAAACTGCAAGCATTGACGAAGTGATTGCAGCTGCAAAAAATTCGGTTGTACACGACAACATCATGGGCTTTAACAAACAATATGACACCATTCTGGGCGAAAGAGGAATCACATTGTCAGGAGGACAAAAACAAAGGGTTTCCATAGCGAGAGCCATTATAAAAAACCCGCCTATTTTACTCTTTGACGACTGTCTGTCAGCGGTTGACACTGAAACCGAAGAAGCTATTTTGAACAACCTAAATGAGATTTGCAAAGACAAAACGACCATAATTGTTAGCCATAGGGTATCATCTGCCAAAAATGCCGATAAAATCATTATTCTGGAGGACGGAAAAATTATCCAACAAGGATCTCATAACCAGTTGATAAATCAAGAAGGGTATTATGCTTCCCTCTATCTAAAACAACTTTCCGAAAAAGAATTGCAGTAATTGTTGTTTAATACATATATTTTTAGGATTTTTGGTTACGATTTAATAACCATAAATTGACTGAAAGGATTATGAGAGAAAATGACATGTTAGAAAAAGAAGAGATATTTTCTAAAGTTTTACGTGCAGGAAGAAGGACTTACTTCTTTGATGTTAGAGCGACAAAAGCGGATGATTATTATATTACGATTACAGAAAGTAAAAAATTCACCGAAGAAGATGGCTCATTTCACTTCAAGAAACATAAAATATATTTGTACAAAGAAGATTTCGCATCATTCTCGGAAATCCTTAACGACATGACTTCCTACGTTTTGAACCACAAGGGCGAAGAGGTGATATCAGAAAGACATCAAAAGGATTTTAAAAAAGAATATGCCACTGAAAAAGTGGTAACTGAAGAAACAGTACCCGAAACATCCAGTTTTATCGATATTGATTTTGATGATATTTAAGATATTTATTTAAATTAAATATTTTGCACAAAAAGCAAAAAGTCCAAAAACCATACGGCTTTTGGACTTTTTGCATATAAAATAATTCAAATAAAAAATTTTCATGAACGAAATTGCATTACAATATACCGAAAAGTATAGTGAATTAATTATCCCATGGTTGCTGACAAGCGGACTCAAAATCGTACTAATCATTGTAGGCGCTTTAATCCTCAATAAAGTGATCACCTCTTTCATTGAAAAAGCGGTTAGAATCGCGGTTAGACCGGACGGAATCTCTTCAAAAGAAGCAGAAGAAAAGAGAGAAAACACCTTAATCCAAATATTCACCACCACGGCAAACATTGCTTTGCTAACCATCACCGGTTTAATGGTGCTGCAAGAATTCGGAGTAGAGATTGCCCCTATTTTGGCCGCCGCAGGAATTGTGGGCTTGGCTTTCGGTTTTGGTGGGCAATACCTCATTCGCGATATCATTTCCGGCCTTTTTATCATACTTGAAAACCAATACCGCATAGGCGATGTGGTGAGTTTTGATAACGCAAGTGGTACAGTTCAGGAAATCAGTTTAAGGAAAACAACTTTACGGGATTTAGACGGAACCGTTCACCATATTCCTCATGGTGAAATTAAAAAAGTATCCAATTTTTCCAAAGATTTTTCCCGTATCAATCTGGATGTCGGGGTTGGATACAGTTCCAATTTAGAACATGTCATAGCGGTAATAAACAGGACAGGAACTGAATTGGCGCAAGATGATTTATGGAAAGATTCCATCATCCTTGTCCCCCAATTCTTGCGTGTAAATGATTTTGCAGATTCGGCCATTATGCTAAAAATATTAGGCGAAACTTTACCTAGCAAGCAATGGGAGGTTACAGGAGAACTTCGCAAGAGATTAAAAGTAGCTTTCGACAAAGAAGGAATCGAAATTCCATTTCCGCAGATGGTTATTCACCAAACCAAGGAACCAGAAAAAGAGACAACTAAAAATGAAACTTTAAAACAAGAGTAGTTTTAAACCCTTAATCAATTCCCATTTAAAAAGTCTGAAAATCAATTGGTTTTCAGGCTTTTTATTTACATTTATAGAGGCATTAACAAACAATCTCTAATTTTGAAAAACATCAGCCGAACCGTCTGGATTTTATCATTAATCAGTTTGTTTACTGATACGGCCAGCGAAATGCTGTATCCTATCATGCCTATATATCTTAAGTCCATTGGCTTTTCAATTGTTCTTATTGGTATTCTTGAAGGTGTTGCTGAGGCGACTGCGGGACTCAGTAAGGGTTATTTTGGAAAACGCTCTGATGTAACAGGAAAACGAGTTCCTTTTGTCCAAATTGGCTATGCCTTTAGTGCAATGTCTAAACCCATGATGGCGGTTTTCATATATCCTTTATGGATTTTCTTTGCTCGCACAATTGACCGCTTTGGCAAAGGAATCCGAACAGGAGCTAGAGACGCAATCCTTTCTGAGGAAGCCACTCCCGAAACCAAAGGAAAAGTGTTTGGTTTTCATCGCTCTATGGACACATTAGGAGCCGTTTTGGGCCCTTCATTGGCATTGCTCTACCTATACCTCTACCCTGAAGACTATAAAACTTTGTTTTACCTTGCTTTCATTCCGGGACTGCTTGCCGTGGGCGCCTCCTTTTTCTTGAAAGAGAAAAAAGGAACCGTTCCCACAGAAAAAAAACGGACGCCCTTTTTCTCCTTCCTAAATTATTGGAAAGTAAGTCCTGTCATGTACCGCAAGGTTGTAATCGGTCTTTTGGCTTTCACTTTATTTAACAGTTCAGATGTTTTCCTGCTGCTTAAAGCTAAGCAATCCGGAGCAAGCGATAGCGTCATCATTGGCATTTACATCTTTTATAATCTCGTATACGCAACATTTGCCTTCCCTTTGGGAATATTGGCAGACAGAATCGGATTAAAGAAAATGTTGATGTCCGGAATCGGGATTTTTGCCATTGTCTATTTCGGGATGGGTTTCAACCACAACATCTATGTTTTCATGGGACTGTTTGCCCTTTATGGAATTTATGCCGCCGCGACCGAAGGTGTCTCGAAAGCTTGGATCAGCAACATCACGGACAAGAATGACATCGCTACGGCCATCGGCACCTATTCAGCTTTTCAAAGTGTTTGCGCCATGTTGGCAAGTTCCTTGGCGGGACTGATTTGGTATCAATTTGGATCAGATGCCACTTTTATCGTAACCGGAACGGCAAGCGTTTTAATCTTGCTTTATTTTGTTTTTATGACCAACGAAAAAAATAATGGGGCTTAAATTGCAAAACAACATCTGATTCATTGATAAAACACTCGAAAACAACTATTTTAATAAATCTAAAAATCTTATATTTGAGTATCACTATTCATCATCAGTTCAATGTCCAAAAAAATAAATATTCCTGATTGCTTTATTGGCTTGACAGACACCGAGGTGCAAGCCTCAAGGGAACAATTTGGAAATAACGAACAAATACACAAACAAAAATACAGGTGGTGGTTAGCCCTTTTTGACCTTTGCAAAGAACCAATGTTGTTGTTATTGATTGTAGTGGCCATCATTTATTTTATTTTGGGTCAAAACAACGAGGCTTACTTTATGTTGGCTGCAATAATCGCCATTTCCGGGATTTCATTTTACCAAGACAACCGCAGCCGAAAAGCATTGGACGCTCTAGAAAAGCTGAATGAACCACTGAGCACCGTACTGAGGAATGGCGTAACGAAAAGCATTCCTACCAAAGAGATTGTTGTCAATGATCTTGTAATAGCCAAGGAAGGCAACACCATTAATGCTGATGGGGAAATAGTCCACAGCAATGATTTTTCGGTAAACGAATCCGCACTTACCGGGGAGCCTTATGCGGTATTTAAATCAGAAAAAACAGAAAACAAAACTATTTACAGCGGAACCCTGGTCGCATCAGGACTGGCTGTTTATAGGGTGAATAAAATTGGTCCTGCAACAGTGATCGGCAAACTCGGAAGTTCCCTAATAGGCATTAAAGATGAAGCGACACCACTTCAAATACAAATCGAAAAATTTGTAAAAGGGATGGCGATCATAGGTATTGCCTTTTTTTTGTTGGTTTGGGCAGTCTATTTTTGGCGAACCCACAATCTGCTTAACAGTTTACTGAAAGGATTGACGTTGGCCATGTCAATTCTTCCCGAAGAAATTCCGGTGGCCTTCACCACATTTATGGCTTTGGGCTCTTGGAGATTAATGAAAGAGGGAGTTATTGTCAAAAAAATTAGAACAGTGGAAACCTTGGGGGGAGCCACGGTCATTTGCACTGATAAAACAGGAACTATTACCGAGAATAAAATGAGTCTGCAATCCATCTACGCTTTCAATACCGACAAGCTTTACGAAAAGGAAGATTGGAAAAACGTTGAGGCCGAAAAAGTAATTGAAATTGCCATGTGGGCAAGCGAGCCCGTTCCCTTTGACCCTATGGAAAAAAGTTTGCATCGTGAGTACGAGAAAACAACGACTGCCGACACCAGACGTGAGTATATGATGGTGCATGAATATCCACTGGACGGAAAACCGCCTATGATGACGCACGTCTTTCAAAATAAGGATGGCAAACGCATCATTGCCGCCAAAGGTGGCCCTGAAACCCTTATAAAGGTCTCCAATATTGACGCAGAGGATATAACCAGGATTCAAAAAACAATAGACAATTTAGCGTCCAAAGGCTACCGCATCCTTGGCGTGGGCTACTCCGAATACGGAGGAACGGACTATCCAAAAAACCAACAAGACCTTCCTTTCAATTTTGTGGGACTAGTGGTTTTCTACGACCCGCCAAAGCCTAATATTCAACAAGTAATCCAAAAATTCTATAATGCGGGGATTCAGGTAAAAGTGATAACTGGCGATAACAGCATCACAACCAGGGCCATTGCTGAAATGGCCGGAATAAAAAATCCTGGTTTTGTGATGGAAGGCGAAGAAATCATGCAAATGGATGAAGAGAACAGATTAGAAAACATTCACAACAGTACGCTAATGACCCGAATGTTTCCTGAGGCCAAACTTGCGGTGGTGAATGCACTAAAAAAAGACAATCAAGTAGTCGCCATGATTGGTGACGGAGTCAATGACGGCCCGGCATTGAAAGCTTCCCACATAGGGATTGCTATGGGCAAAAAAGGGACTGAAATCGCCAAAACGGCTGCCGACTTAATCTTAGTCGATGACGATTTATCCAAAATGGTAGTAGCTATAGCCGCAGGGCGCCGTATTTATACCAATCTCAAAAAGGCAGTGCAATATATTGTTTCCATACACATTCCCATTATCCTTACGGTTTCCTTACCATTGTTTTTGGGTTGGGTTTATCCCGACATTTTTACGCCCGTGCATGTCATTTTCCTGGAGTTGATTATGGGTCCCATGTGTTCCATTGTATATGAAAATGAACCTGCCGAGAAAAATAGCATGCTTCAAATGCCGCGGCAATTGGGGAGCACCTTCTTGTCATTAAAAGAGATGGGAATCAGCATTATACAAGGAATTGTCATCACGGTAGGAATATTGTTTGTGTATCAATTATCTGCTCAAAATGGAGGCAGCGAAAATTTAACTCGAACTATGGTTTTTACCACGCTAGTTTTTTCGAACATAATATTGTCATTGGTCAATCGTTCGTTCTATTATTCCGTTTTCACATCGTTGCAAAACAAGAATAACATGATGGTATTTGTCAATTCAGCAACGCTCCTGATGCTTGCCGTGATTATATATATTAATCCTATTGCCCATTTTTTTGCCGTTCTCCCATTGCAACTCCATCAAATTGGAATTTGCATTTTGGTAAGCACGGTTTCTGTAGGCTGGATCGAAATCTGGAAATGGAACAAACGCGCCAAAACAAAATCTTTAAAATAATTATAAAATGAAAAAACCTATCGTATCCGTAAAATGGCTTCATGAGCATCTTAACGATCCCGATTTAATTATACTCGATGCCAGCCAACAGGTAAACCAAGCAAAAGTGGAACCCCAATTTCAAGATATCCAAATTAAAGGCGCCCGTTATTTTGATATCAAAAACGAGTTTAGTGATACCGATAGCCCTTTACCTAACACGCTTCCTAGTCCCGAAGCCTTCGAAAAAGCAGCCAGAAAACTGGGCATCAACAACGACAGTAAAATAGTCGTTTATGACAGTTTGGGGATTTTCTCGAGTGCAAGGGCATGGTGGTTGTTTAAAATCATGGGGCATGAAAATGTTTGGGTTTTAGATGGCGGACTACCGGAATGGGCAAATCACGCTTATACTGTTGAAAAACCCGAAAAACGACACTATGCCTTGGGGAATTTTGTATCGAAATTCAAACCGGAACTTTTCAAAACCAAGGAGCAAATTTTAGAAAACATATCCACAAAGGAAGCCGTACTGATTGACGCAAGATCCGAAGATCGCTTCCTGGGCGAAACGACGGAACCCAGAGCGGGACTACGAAGCGGCCACATTCCTGGATCCATCAATATCCCGTACAGCAATCTCTTGAAAGACGGTAAATTTTTGCCCAAGGATGAATTGGCAAAAATACTGCCGCAAAACGACAAGCCCTTACTTTTTTCCTGCGGCTCCGGAGTGACGGCCTGCATTGATTTGATAGCGTATGAACTCATCGGAAACAACAACCCAAAAGCAGTATACGACGGTTCCTGGACCGAATGGGGACAAATTGACAGTTTGCCTATTGAGTAAAAAAAAATCCAGATAAGAACAGTGAAATAATCAAAGCTAAAATGAAACAAATAAAATGGTTTGACAGAAAATTTGAATTTTCATCCGAACAGAATATTTTTCCATCGATCATCGAGAGACTGGAATGCGCACCAGCAAACTTGCGACATTTAATTGATCAGATTTCCGCTGAAAAATTAATAACTAAGATTGATGAAAAATGGTCCATTCAAGAAAACGTAGGACATCTTATTGATCTCGAGCCGCTATGGCAAGGAAGACTTGAAGACATATTAAATGACAAGGAATTTTTGAGACCCACCGATTTAGAAAACAAAAAAACCGATCTGGCAAGGCACAATGAAAAAGACATTAATGTCCTAGTAGCCGAGTTTCGAAATCTTAGGGAAGCAACAATAAACGCATTAAAATTGCTCTCGGAAAAGGAAATTAACAAATTTGCCTTACATCCAAGGTTAAAAACGCCAATGCGAACCATCGATTTGTTCTTTTTTGTAGCGGAACACGATGACCACCACTTTGCGCAAATAGGTCATCTGTTTTCAAAATAGACGGTAGTCGGAAAAGTCAATTAATCACACACCACTAGATTTTCACCCATGAACGAAGAACAAAAATTGGACAATCCCGTTTGGTATTCCTTGGTGGAAAGCCATAAAAAACTGGTTCTCACTTACAACAAAACCCGCTTTTATCATCAAGATTATTGTGCCTTTGGCGCTTTTAATGAAATGCCGAACAAAGGAGAGGACTTTCTGGCCTATTCAAAACTAGTTCCTTCCTTTTTTATATTCGGGAAAAAACCGAGCATCCCGGCTTCTTTAAAGCTCAAAGACGAATTGGTGTGCTTGCAGATGATTGTACGCAATAAAATTGTAATTCCTTTTGCCGATGAAATTATAAAACTGGAAGAAAGCCATAGAGAAGCACTTTTGGGACTGGTCAAAATTGTTTATCCGGAATACTTTAAATCCAAGACGGCTGATTTAGGCAATTATTACGGCATATTCAAGGGCAACCAACTTGTCGCCATAACAGGCGAACGCATGCAAATGAATGCATTTACGGAAGTGAGCGCCGTTATTACGCATCCTGAACATATCGGAAAAGGCTATGCGAAGCAACTGGTTGCGCATGTTGCAAATGCCATTTTTGAACAAAACAAAACTCCTTTCTTACATGTAGCCACGGCCAACATTCGAGCCGTCAAATTATACGAAAAATTAGGATTTGAAACCAGAAGAAAAATAAGCATTTGGAACATAAGCCCGTGATGCAATCCTAAAATTGGTTTAGAGTTTCCGCAATTCCCCGTTGTTGAAATATTGATCTTGTGGCAACTAATCACTGGCATTCGCTTTTAAACATATTTTGCTGATTATCAAGTGAATAATTAAAATAAACCGTAACTTTAATCTTATATTCTATAATTTGAATAATCTTTAAAAAACGGCATCATGGAAAGCACAAAATGGGTGATAGACCCGGCACATTCTACGCTACAGTTTAACATTCAACATCTTAACATTAGCACCCTAAGGGGAACATTCACCAAAATTGAGGGAACGGTAGAAGCTGGCGAGCATTTTGAAAACGCAAAATTTTCATTTAGCGCAAACGTCAATTCCATCAATACTAATGATGAAAAAAGAGACACCCACCTTAAAAGCGCCGATTTCTTTGATGCGGAAAAATTCCCGAAGCTTTCCTTTATCTCAACAAACTTCACAAAAAAGGGAGATGACAAATTTGAATTGACAGGCAATCTTACCATTAAAGATATAACGAAACCGATTACACTCGCTGTAATATATGGAGGAACAGCGAAAGATCCTTGGGGCAATACCAAGGCGGGTTTTGAGATTAGAGGTAAAATTGATCGCAGAGAGTATGGACTGACATGGAATGTTGCAATAGAGGCCGGAGGGAAAATGGTGAGCGAAGAGGTCGCCCTAATAGCAGATATCCAGCTCTTAAAAAAATAATTACGCCCTTGATCTTCCGATACGCTTACACTAAAAACATAAGTTATATTTATCAATTAAAGTGATAAATATACTTATGTCCTTTTTACAACTAAGTCTCGAGAGTCCGTTTATTTTTCAAAGTCTTTTATACAATCCAATTAATTCCCCGGAAGCAATTATATGCTTTTTCATGGCATTCATTAGTTCATTTTCATTGGTACTTGGTGGCAGGGAGTTCAATTTAACGTCCAAAGCAAATACCTTAAAATGATAATGATGTGTGCCTCTTGAAGGACATGGCCCAGCATACTTGTTTTCATTCATGCTGTTTTTGCCTTCTATTCCGGGCCGGCTATTCTCTTTTATGGTGTTGCTTGGCAGAATATTCCACACTACCCAGTGGGTATAATTTCCATTCGGAGCATCCGGATCGTCGACAATTAAAGCGAGACTTTCCGTGTTTTCGGGAATATTCCCGATAGTTATATCCGGATTAATATTCTTCCCATCGCAGGTATATTTTGACGGGATAGTTTCGTTGTTCTTAAAAGCGGAACTTTTAATTGTCAAGGTGGTGCTTATGGTTGCTGACATGATATAAAGAATAAGAAGGTTCTTAGTTATGGGTTGTAAATAGTGGTACTTGAAATCCCTTTTCAGGTTTTCTTTTTCGGAACGTCCTCCGAAATCAGCCCCTGCTTGCTCGCCCAAGTTTTGGCATTATTTATTGCTGTGGCGATAATTCTACCCTCCTCCATGTTTCCTTTTTCCAGCAAGGCATTGGCGATTTCGATAGCTTTGTTGCGAACCGGGGGAGGAAGATTCTTCAGAGAACTCGGATAATTTGTTTTTGTCCAAGGCATGACTGTTGCTCTTCAAGTCCAAATACCGGCTATCGTCATTTCGGATAACGATAGCCTATTTTTCTAATGTGCCAATTCTTGTTCATGGCACATTGCTGCGCATTCGCGGCATGCCTCAGCGCATTTTTTGCAAGCTTCCATCTTTGGATATTTCTCACATTCGGTGGCGCATCTCTCGCACATCACCATGCACACTTTCAGAAATATATCCGCATTATCCGAGTTTCGTTCCAGTACCTGTGCCGTTAAGCGGCATAAATCGGCACAATCCTGATCGTTCATCATACAGCTGGACATATCCATTTCTTTTTCTAAATGGCAGGCATCATAACAGTGCGTGCATTGTGCGGCACAAAAATGCAATACGTCAATCATTTTTTTCTTTTCCATTTTATATTGTATTTAAAATTTATAATCCTCGTTACTTTTTAAACTCCAAATGGGAAGGTTTCCGGCATCTGATTTCCGTCCGGTTTTATGTGAAGCGGATGCAATGCCGACGTTTCGTCAATGTAAACAAAAGCATTATAGCGATACGGAAGCATACTCGGGACATAATTGCCAAAATGCTCCTGCTTTGGATGGTACACCACGCCGATGGCCCGATGGTCGAATTCCCTTTTCCCGATGCGGTTTTTCATCTCTTCTGTCATAAAAACGATCCTGTCTTTAGCATCCAGCTTATGTAATTCGTATTCCCAACTGTGCTTTATTGCCTCCGGAACTTTCATTACTTGCATCACGTCGCCCCATTCCCGGCCGGCAATTACAGTGCCCTGATAGCTTCCAAATCCAACAGAAAACACTTCCTCGGGTTTATGCTCCTCGTTTATAATTTGTCCCACATTTATCTTACCCCTGTGGGCCATATCTGTCGCGCGCGCATCACCAATATGGGTATTGTGCTCCCAAATGATTCCCTTGGCTTCAGCCCCATGGAATTCCATTAGCCTGTATAAAGTCTGTACCATGTGCCGGTCTCGAATATTCCAAGATTTTGGACCTGAACTTAGCATTGCGCGATAGTACCGCTCCGCGTTGACAATCACCTGGGCATTTTGCTCGACATTAATCACCGCTTCAGGATCCGCATTATACATCGGGACATTTCTTCTGATTTTGGTCAACAGATTGACAACCTCATCTTCACACTGCAGCGAAACCATTCGGGTGGCCCTTGCATATTCCTGCCCTTCCCCGTAGTTATAGGGCTCGAAACAGCTGAGCGCATCGATTGCCGCTTGCTTTGTCACTGGATCTTTCTCATCCAAATAGTTTATGATCTCATCAAATGATTCCCAGAGACTATATACATCCAATCCATAAAACCCTACTTTCCTACCTTTTGAATGATTGTCATTATGTGTGCGAAGCCATTCCCCCAATGCGACGGTCTCCCAATTTGCCCACATCCAAGTAGGCCATCTGTTGAATGCTTGAAGTACTTCGAAAGCGGTTTTTCCTGCGTCGGGATAATTTTTCACATATCGGTTCAGCTTGTAGCAATCCGGCCAGTCACCTTCCACGGCAATAAATGAAAAGCCTTTTTGCTCAATCAGTTTTTTGCTAATTTGCATGCGCCAAGTGTAATATTCATGGGTACCGTGAGAGGCTTCCCCTAACAGTACATACTTGGCGTCTCCTATCCTTTCAAGAAGGGCATCAAGATCCTTCTCGTCATTCGGCTCTAGTGAATTTTCAAGAATCAACTTTCTTACATCAACCGTTTCGGCTTCATTATAATTTAGATTAGAAGAGTCCATAATTTCGGGATTATTTTAGTCTTGTTGCCAACAATTGTTGGGGACTTATTGTTTACTGCCGCACAAACAGCCGCATCCATTTAGTTTTAAATCTTAGGAATGTTTATCCCCGATTTCTTTTCAATTCGCATAAAACATTTAATTAGAATGATTTATACAGCAATCAAGGTTCCCCTTGTTAGGTGTAGGGGAACCTTAACCAAACGAAATAAATTATTTGGGGCAAAAAACACTATCGCTCAATTAAGCCCAAAGTAAATTTACGATATTTTTTAAACTAAATATCTATAATTCAGCTTATTAACATTTTTGTAACTGAAATATGCGATTGTGGATTTTTAAGCCATTTGAAGTTAGCCAATCCGTAATCCATTTTCGATTTTGAAATCCGGTGCAAGTAAAACAACGTCGCTATCAGCCCCAATTGCTCCCAGGACAAGACATTCGCTCATGAACTTCCCAATTTGCTTTTTGGGAAAATTGACTACAGCAACAATTTGTCGGTTGATCAAATCTTCTTTGGAATATCGTTTGGTGATTTGCGCAGAGGTTTTTAGGATCCCTATCGCGCTACCAAAATCAATGCTGAGCTGGTAAGCAGGTTTTCTGGCTTCGGGGAAATCGTTTACTTCCATTACGGTGCCTACTCGCATTTCCACTTTTTCGAAATCTTGCCAACTTAAATTATTTTCCATATCAATGCAATCATTAGCGTCCAAAGCCATTTAAAACCTAAATGTAGCTTTTTTGAACAAAAAAGCAATCCTTTTTTCTTAACTTTAAGCTCTAAAAATTAAACAATGTCGCGAACCGCATCTAAAATGCTTCCCTTGGGAACAAGAGCTCCCGAATTTTATTTAAAAGACATGACATCCGGAACAGAATCCTTTTCTTTTGCGGATCTGAAAGGAGAAAAAGGCACATTGGTTATGTTTATTTGTAATCACTGTCCTTTTGTGCATCACGTTATTGAGGAGGTGGTTATGATTTCCAATGATTACAGGGTACAAGGACTTGGTGTTGTCGCCATATCGAGTAACGATGTGGTAAACTACCCTCAGGACGCTCCTGAATTGATGACCGAATTTGCTTTCGAAAATGGTTTTGAGTTTCCCTATCTGTACGACGAAACGCAAGAAGTAGCCAAAGCCTATGATGCTGCTTGCACGCCCGATTTCTTTTTGTTTGACAATCAGGACAAATTAGTTTATCGCGGGCAACTAGACGACAGCCGTCCAGGAAATGGTATCCCGTTAAGCGGAAGCGATTTGAGAGGTGCGATTGACGGGGTGATTTACAACAGAACAATCAATCCCGATCAAAAACCAAGCATAGGCTGCAATATAAAGTGGAAAAAATAGAGGAAAGAATAAAGAGGAAAGAAAAAGGGAAGGACATTATCAAAACATCCTTTAAAAACAAAAATCCCCTTCGCCGCGGCGAAGGGGATTTCGATATATTCTTATAATCTCCGACCACTAAAAACTGGCCGCTGAATACTTATTATTTAACGTCCATCAACTCTACGTCAAAAATCAAAGTGGCGTTTGGTGGAATTGCTCCTCCGGCACCGCGAGATCCGTAACCTAAATGAGCCGGAATGACGAAACGCGCTTTGTCACCCACTCTCAACAATTCGATACCTTCATCCCATCCTTCGATCACCTGACCTTGGCCTAATCTGAATTCGATTGGTTTTTTTCTTGGATAAGAAGAGTCAAAAACTTTACCGTTTTCTAATGAACCCTCGTAATGAACTGAAACCGTTTTTCCGCTTTCCGCTTTTTTACCCTCACCTCTTTGGATGAACTGGTAACGCAATCCGCTTTCCGTTTTTTCAAAACCGGCCGCCAGTTTTTCCATCGCAGCTTCCGCATCAGCTTTCATGGCAGCGTCACGCTTGTTACGTGCCCCTTTGAAAGTGATAAAAGCTTCGATGGCGTTCCAATTCTTTGCTTCGTCCCCTACTCTTACAATTTCTAAACTGTCTAAAACATCACCTTGAGCAATAGCGTCAACGACATCCTGTCCTTCGACAACATGTCCAAATACAGTGTGCTTCCCGTCCAACCATGGAGTCGGAACGTGTGTGATATAAAATTGAGATCCGTTAGTTCCAGGACCTGAATTAGCCATAGCTAAAATTCCTGGTTTGTCGTGTTTCAAACTTGGGTGGAATTCATCATCAAATTTGTATCCTGGGTCCCCAGTTCCAGTTCCAAGTGGACATCCTCCTTGAATCATGAAATCTGGAATTACTCTATGGAATTTTAAACCGTCATAAAATTTTGTCCCCTGCGGTTTTACTTTATTTTCCATATTTCCTTCTGCAAGTGCTACAAAATTCCCTACGGTTCCTGGTGTCAATTCGTGTTCTAGTTTTACTAAAATAGCACCTTTAGCGGTGTTGAATTTAGCGTATATTCCATTTTCCATTGTTGTATGATTTTTATTGAATCGCAAATTTACAAATTAAATGACCAATTTGAAAATTTGAAGATTTGTTAATTCAGGACTATTATTTTATTTTAGTCGGATGCCAAGAATCATAACGCTAAAAATAATCTAATATACTGATATTTAACAATATAACTTTGATATTTCATTGCGCTATTTTGTATCTTTAGTAAACATTAATTTTAAAATCTATTGCTATGAAAATGTTAGTCAATGTAATCTTCCCTATTGAACCGTTCAATTCAATGGTTAGAAATGGTTCAGCTGGAGAAATCATCGGTCGAGTAATTGATGATATTAAACCGGAAAGTATTTATTTTTCAGAACAAGATGGCAGCAGAGGAGCTGTCATGATTGTTGAAGTTCCGGAAGCTTCTGCAATTCCTTCAATTTCCGAACCCTGGTTTTTAAATTTTGAAGCCCACTGCGAGTTCAGGGTTGCCATGACTCCAGATGATCTAATGAAGGCTAACCTGACCAAGCTCGCCGAAAAGTGGAATGACATTCCCGTAATGTAACTACGGAAACGAACGATTAAAACCACTTCAAATCAGTAGAAGGGGTTATTTTTTAGCTCTTATTTAAGCGGATAAAAAATACAGTTCCTGAAATAAATTTAAAAAAAATGGCGTCTTTTACGGATGCCATTTTTTTGCTTCTTTTTTAAAATTGTTCAAAGCGTTAATTTCTAGCGATTTGAAAATCTTGTGTCGTTTACTGTTCAAGTATTTCTTATCATTTCGCACTTGTATTAAATCCCAGTTGTAAAAAATACTGGCGGCTCCTTTTTAAAGCCAACATGCTGTTTTTGAAATTTGGTCTAGCGGGATTGTTCACAATATTTTGAATTTCCTGATTATGATTTTTAAAACCTTAGTCAGAAAAACGAAAGCCAAATTACTCCTGAAAAATCTTTGTACCTTTGCAGCTTTCAAACTAAGATTTAAAATTATGCGCATTGATATCGTTACCGTTTTACCCGAATTATTGCGGAGCCCTTTTGAGGCTTCGATTATGAAACGCGCCATCGACAAAGGATTGGTGGAAGTTCATTTTCATAATTTACGGGACTATACCACAAACAGGCAGAAAAGCGTTGACGATTATCCCTATGGCGGGGGCGCTGGCATGGTGATGACGGTGCAGCCCATTGATGCCTGCATCACGCACTTGAAAAGCGAAAGAAACTACGACGAAATCATCTATATGTCACCTGACGGGGAAACTTTGAACCAAAAAATGGCCAATACCATGTCGATGTATGAAAATATCATCATCCTGTGCGGACATTACAAAGGAGTTGATCAACGCGTTCGCGACCATTTTATCACAAAGGAAATCTCCATTGGGGACTACGTGCTGAGTGGAGGCGAGCTGGGAGCTCTGGTATTATCCGACGCTTTAATCCGATTGATTCCGGGCGTTTTGGGTGACGAAACCTCGGCATTGACGGACAGTTTTCAGGACGGATTACTATCAGGGCCGATCTACACGAGACCTGCGGACTACAAAGGATGGAAAGTCCCTGATGTTTTGACCAGCGGAAACTTTGCCAAAATTGACAAATGGCGTGAAGACATGGCCTATGAACACACCAAAACGAGACGCCCGGATTTGCTGGAAGAATAAGCACCATTATAAATGTTGAATTTTAAATATCTAAGAATAGGATTCAAATAATTCAAAATTTATAATCTATAATTCAAAATAATTATTTACTTTTGCGCCCACTTTAGACCAACCTCTGGCGAGATCCGTGAATGTTGATTTGATAAAAAACCATAATTAAAATTATCATGGCAGATTTAATGAAATTCGTTCAAGACGAATTAGTAGCTAGAAAAGATTTCCCTGTATTCGGAGCTGGTGATACTATCACTGTATACTACGAAATTAAAGAGGGTGAAAAAACTAGAACACAGTTTTTTAAAGGAGTTGTTATTCAAAGAAGAGGTTCTGGTAACACAGAAACTTTTACAATTCGTAAAATGTCAGGTGCTGTAGGTGTTGAGCGTATCTTCCCTGTAAACTTGCCTGCTTTGCAAAAAATTGAAATCAACAAAAAAGGTGCAGTTCGTAGAGCTAGAATTTTCTACTTTAGAGAACTTACCGGTAAAAAAGCAAAAATTAAAGACAAAAGAAGATAGTCAAATATCTCTTTATCATAAAAGTCCCGACAGTGTCGGGACTTTTTTTTGCCTTTTTTTTAGGCAAAGGCAATAAAAGAAATAACATTTTAAGATTAAGTAGTTAAGTAATCCCATCACTGACACATTTCTACCGAAATCCCGCACTAATTTCGGTCTGATTTTCATATATTTGCTTCGCTTAATTTTTAGCAAAATACACATTTCACATCCTATTCTTCAGGGTACGATCATAAAAATAAAAAAATGACACAAAAATCAAAGATTGTTTACACCTTAACTGATGAGGCGCCATTATTAGCGACTTACTCTTTTTTACCAATTGTTAAAGCATTTACCGCACCGGCGGGGATTGAAATCGAGACCAAAGACATCTCTCTTGCCTCCAGAATTTTAGCTAATTTCCCTGAATTCCTTACCGAAGACCAAAGAGTTAACGATGCTTTAGCTGAATTTGCACAATTGGTGACTACCCCTGAAGCAAACATCATCAAGCTGCCAAATATTTCCGCTTCGGTTCCTCAATTAAAAGAGGCTATTGCAGAATTACAAGCGCATGGATACAAAATACCTGATTTCCCTGAAGATCCCAAAAGTGATGACGAGAAAGAAATAAAAGCAAAATACTCTAAAATTCTTGGTTCTGCGGTAAACCCTGTTCTACGCGAAGGAAACTCAGACCGTAGAGCTCCAAAAGCGATCAAAAACTTTGCGAAAGTTCACCCGCATTCCATGGGCCCTTGGTCCCCAGATTCAAAAACAAAGGTGGCGACAATGGAAAATGGTGATTTTTACGGAAGTGAAAAATCGATAACTATTCCTGAGGCCACTGACGTGAAAATCGAGTTTGTAGGAGCGGATGGAACAACAACCGTTTTGAAAGCAAGCACTCCATTGAAAGCGGATGAAATAATTGACACTTCAGTGATGAGCATGAATGCTTTGAAAACTTTTGTAGCCAAAACGATTGAAGAAGCTAAAAAAGAAAATGTATTGTTTTCGGTGCATTTGAAAGCGACAATGATGAAAATATCGGATCCAATTATTTTTGGTGCCGTTGTTGAAGTTTTCTTCAAAGATGTTTTCGAAAAATATGATGCCATTTTTAATGAATTGAATATCGATACCAGAAACGGATTAGGTGACGTCTACGCAAAAATTGCGGGACACCCTAAACAAGCTGAAATAGAAGCCGCCATCAATCAAGCAATTGAGAATGGCCCAGCATTAGCGATGGTCAATTCAGACAAAGGGATTACCAATCTTCATGTGCCTTCTGACGTAATTGTTGACGCTTCTATGCCAGCAATGATCCGTACTTCAGGGCAGATGTATAATAAAGACGGAAAACAACAGGACACGATTGCATTAATTCCGGATCGTTGTTATTCTGGAGTTTATGAAGCTACGATTGAATTCTGCAAGAAACATGGTGCATTTGACCCAAGAACAATGGGAAGTGTCCCTAATGTGGGCTTGATGGCGCAAAAAGCGGAAGAGTACGGTTCCCATGACAAAACATTCCAGATGGCTGCAAACGGAGTTGTTCGTGTAGTAGACACCAAAGGGAATGTATTAATGGAACAAGCTGTTGAAGCAAAAGACATCTTTAGAATGTGTCAAGTAAAAGACGCTCCTATTCAGGACTGGGTAAAACTGGCGGTAAATAGAGCTCGTGCAACAAATGTGCCTACCATATTTTGGTTGGATGAGAACAGAGCGCACGACAGAAAAGTAATCGAAAAAGTAAAAAAATATTTAAAAGACTACGATACGACAGGTTTAGACATCCGAATTCTAAACCCAATCGAAGCTACCAATTTTACATTAGAAAGAACAAAAGAAGGACTAGATACTATCTCCGTAACCGGAAACGTATTACGTGATTATTTAACCGATTTATTCCCAATTCTTGAATTAGGAACCTCAGCAAAAATGTTATCTATCGTTCCTTTGATGAATGGTGGTGGAATGTTTGAAACCGGCGCCGGTGGATCTGCTCCAAAACATGTAGAGCAATTCACGCAAGAAGGATATTTACGTTGGGATTCCCTTGGGGAGTTCTTGGCATTGGCAGTTTCACTGGAACATTTAGGTTCTGTTTTTAACAATCCAAAAGCATTGGTTTTGTCTGAAACTTTGGATTTAGCTACGGAGAAATTTTTGGCGAACGACAAATCACCTGCCCGCAAGGTAGGCCAGATTGACAATCGTGGTTCGCATTTTTATCTTGCCATGTATTGGGCGGAAGCGTTAGCGGCTCAAACTAAAGACAGTGAATTGCAAGCTATTTTTACTCCTATAGTAAAAGACTTGGAAGGAAATGAAGCTAAAATTAATGAGGAACTGATTGGAGCGCAAGGAAAGCCGCAAGACATTGGAGGTTATTACCAACCAAATCCGGAATTGACCGGCAAAGCAATGCGTCCAAGCGCAACCTTAAATGCCATATTGGATAAAATCGCCTAATTCGACTTTACTGCTTAGCATACTTACAAAGGCAACCGAAAACGGTTGCCTTTTTTTCTTAATAGTACTTTAACCATTGTTTAATAGCAATTTACTTATCTTTTTACCAAATTTGCAGTTCAAAATTTAAGAAATGATTTTAAAAAAATGTAGTTGCCTCTTCGTCTTTCTTTTATTAACCATTTCTTCCTTTTCGCAAGATAGATTTACTTTAAGCGGAACAATTACCGACAATAAAAACAACGAAACACTTATTGGCGTAAATGTATATATACCTGAAATAAAATCGGTTGCCATTACCAACGAGTATGGCTTTTATTCGATTACACTTCCCCAAGGAAATTATACCATGCAAATTAGCTATGTAGGATTTCAAACCATTACCGAAAAGGTAGTGTTATTGGAAAACACTAAAATCAACTTTAGCTTATTTGACAGCAGTGAAATATTAAAAGAAGTTATTGTTTCCGGTCAAAATACTGGTAGCAATATCCGTTCTCCCGAGATGAGTCTCAACAAACTTTCCATTTCGGCGATTAAAAGGATGCCGGTAGTTCTAGGCGAGGTAGATATACTAAAATCGCTTCTACTGCTTCCCGGTGTTACGAATGCCGGTGAAGGAGCCTCAGGATTCAATGTCCGCGGTGGCGGAGCCGATCAAAATTTAATATTATTGGACGAAGCAACCATATTTAACTCCTCCCATGTTTTCGGTTTTTTCTCTGTTTTTAATCCTGATGCCATAAAGGATTTAAAATTATACAAAGGCGGAATTCCGGCACGTTATGGCGGAAGGGCCTCTTCTGTTTTGGACATTTACCAAAAAGACGGCAGCAGCAAAGGTTTCCATGTAGATGGCGGAATTGGCTTAATCTCCAGCAGGATTTTGGCCGAAGGACCATTGGTAAAAGATAAAGGTTCTTTCCTTGTCGGCGGAAGAAGTTCCTATGCCCATTTGTTTTTAAAGCTATCCGAAGATCAAAAAGACAACTCCGCTTATTTTTATGATTTGAACACGAAATTGAGTTATAAATTAAACCCCAATAACAACTTATATTTATCGGGATATTTTGGGCGGGATGTTTTTAGTCTAAACAAAAGCTTCATTAATATTTACGGAAACTCAACTTTGAACTTACGCTGGAATCATTTGTTTTCAGACAAGCTTTTTTCAAATTTATCGTTGATCTATAGCGACTATTATTATGGTCTGGACCTTGACTTTGTTGGTTTCAAATGGGATTCCGGCATCAAAAATTATAATATCAAATACGACTTCAAGAATTACATTTCCGACAAGTTTAAATTGAATTATGGTGCAAATGCCATTTATTATGATTTCAATCCCGGAACCATCCGACCTTCTGATGAAAATTCTGGAATTAATTTTGACCAATTGGATAAGAAGTACGCCTTTGAACCTGCATTATACCTCAGCGCTGAGCAAGAAATTTCAAAAAAAATCTCTTTATCCTATGGTTTTCGTTACAGCCTGTTTTATCGTTTAGGCAAATCTACCGTAAACAATTATGAAGACAACAATCCCGTCACATTCAATGCTGATCTACAGATCTATGAAAAGGCGACTCCGATAAGCACCCGATTCTACGACAAAAACAAAACCATCAAAAGCTACAACAACCTGGAGCCACGCTTTTCCATTGCCTATAAAATCAATGACGACCAGTCCGTTAAGGCAAGTTACAACCGCATGGTACAGTATCTGCAATTAATCTCAAACACCTCATCACCTACCCCTCTTGATGTATGGACTCCAAGTGACAGCTACATCAAGCCACAAATTGCGGACCAAGTTGCCCTGGGATATTTTAAAAATTTCACTAATCAAACCTATTCACTCGAAGTAGAAACCTATTATAAAAAAGTACAAAATAGACTGGATTACATCGATGGAGCCGATTTGATTGCCAATAAGGCAATAGAGCAAATAATTCTAAACGGCCAATTAAGGTCCTATGGTTTAGAACTTATGTTTCGTAAAAATGAAGGGAAACTGAATGGATGGATATCATATACGTTATCTAAATCCGAGCAGCAAACACCCGGAAGAACGCCTCTCGAAACCGGAATTAACGATGGCCAATGGTACAATTCCGTTTATGACAAATTACATAATATTGCCATTACCAGTTCTTATAATTTGAACGAAAAATGGTCTTTTGGAGCCAATTTTTCATTACAAACAGGACAAGCCGCTACCTATCCAAAAGGGAAATACGACTATCTGGGGATTTCCGTTCCAAGTTACGGATTGAGGAATGAGAATCGCCTGCCAACCTACCATCATATGGACATTGGAGCAACATTAACACCTCGTAAAAATAACGGTAGAAATTGGAAAGCCGAATGGGTTTTTAGTGTCTATAATTTGTATAACCGAAAAAATGCAGCGTCTATAAATTTTAGGGAGAACGTGGATACGGGAAACAACGAAGCGATAAGAACATCCATTTTCGGCATCGTCCCCGCGGTAAGCTATAACTTCAAATTCTAATTCCATGAATAAAATAAATGTTTTCTTACTAATAATAGCGGCCATTTTCTTGAACGGCTGCGAGGACGTAGTCGCCATCGATTTAAAAACTGATCCACCTAAACTCGTTATAGAAGCCTCTATTAATTGGTATAAAGGCACAAATGGACAAGAGCAGACAATAAAATTAACTACCACTACAAATTACTACAGCGATGAAATCCCAAAAGTGTCCGGGGCGACGGTTTTCATAAAAAACAGTTCCAATACAACATTTGATTTTATAGAAATTGCAAATACAGGAGTGTATGCTTGCTCCAACTTTAAACCCATCATTAACGAAGCATATACTTTAACAATAACAAACAGCGGCAATACGTATACTGCTACTGAAACTTTAAAACCAGTAGCTTCCATTAGTGAAGTTATTCAAAATAACGAAGGCGGTTTTACAGGAAACGAAATAGAAATCAAAACTTATTTTACGGATCCTGTAAATGAGTCCAATTACTATCTGTACCAATACAGTTATTCTAATCAACTGAAGCACAATATTTATGCAGATGAAGATACTTTTTTCCAAGGAAATGAATTTTTCAGCATTTCGCAAAATGACGACCTGAAAATTGGAGATGAAATTTCGGTTACCCATTATGGGATATCTAAACCTTACTACAATTATGTGAATGTATTGATAAGCGTTGCCGGGAATTCCGCTGGCGGGCCGTTTCAGTCGCCACCGGCAACGGTGAGAGGAAACGTTATCAATACCACAAATCCGGATGATTACCCATTGGGCTACTTTTCGCTAAGCGAAGCTGACAGCAAGACATATGTAATTAAATAAAGTGGCCCTTTTTGAATCTTATTACCAATTGCTGACTATAGAAGTGACCAAGCGAAAACGGTATTGGAAACTATTTTCTATCTTTGCGCAAAATATAATTGAATTAACGATTTTAGATCCTAACCCCACTTCTCACAATGTCCTCACATCATATCGTTCGCGATGACCAAGAACCCGCACTAATAATCGCAAATGGCGCTTCATGCAACCCTGAATTGTTGGGTCAGTTATTGGAATGGTCCCCTTTGGTGATCGTTTTAGACTCCGCTATGGAACGGGTTATGCAAATGGATATAAAAGTGGATGTTCTGTTAGGCGATTTTGACCGTGGTTTTGACGCTAATTTTTACAAAGAAAAACAGTATCCTATTGAAATAGTGCATACTCCAGACCAAAACAAAACCGATTTAGAAAAAGCGTTTGATTATCTCCACGAAAGAAATATTCCCGCTGTAAATGTGGTTTGGGCTACAGGAAAACGCACTGACCACACCATTACAAACCTAACCAACATTGTGCGATACAGGGAAAAATTGAAGATCGTCATACTCGATGATCATTCGAAGGTTTTTTTATTGCCCAAAAGATTTGAAAAATGGTATACTGCAAACACACCAATTTCACTAATCCCAATAGGTCATGTAACGGGAATTCACTCCGAAAACTTATTTTATCCTTTGCAAAATGACACTTTAACCATTGGTTATCGAACCGGAAGCAGCAATCATGTAATTAATGATGGAATCGTAATAATCGAACACGACCAGGGAGACCTGCTTATGATGGAGTGTACGGATTAACCATTAAATAAAAATAAATTATCTAAGCCGTTAATTTTTTACATAACTTGCTGAAGATTCTCATACATATGAAATCACAATTTTTGCCCTGAAATACAGAAAATGACACCTAAAACGATTACAGAAAAAACCAATTTACATCCAAGAAATCAACATAGATTCCGATACGATTTTAAGCTTTTAATTGAAAACTGCCCTGAACTTAAACCTTTTGTTTCCATAAACGAACACCAAATTGAAACAATCGATTTTAGCAAGCCTGAAGCGGTAAAAGCTTTAAATGAAGCGTTACTAATAACCTATTACGACATTCAAAATTGGGACATTCCCGCGAACTATTTATGCCCTCCCATTCCCGGCAGAGCTGACTACATTCATTACATCGCCGATTTATTGGCTGGCAGCAATAATGGAGTAATTCCTGAAGGTGATGCAGTACAGGGCTTAGACATTGGGGTTGGAGCCAATTGCATTTACCCAATAATTGGGAATGCCACTTATGGATGGAGTTTCGTAGGAACGGATATAGACGAAAAGGCGATTGAAAATTGCGAAAAGATAATCGAAGCCAACCCAAAGTTGATCGATTTTATCAGTTTGCAACAACAAACCGAATCGCGCTTTATTTTTAAAAACATAATTACGGCTGAAGACAAATTTGCCTTCAGTATTTGCAATCCTCCTTTTCACTCCTCCCAAGAAGAAGCCACAAAAAGCAGCATAAGAAAGGTAAACAATTTAGAAAATACGAAAACTACCAAACCGGTATTGAATTTCGGCGGCCATAATGCAGAATTGTGGTGCGAAGGTGGTGAACTCGGTTTCATAACACAGATGATATACGAAAGCGCCAAATATCCAATGCAATGTTTATGGTTCACGACCCTAGTGTCCAAACAATCGCATCTGTCGAGCATCTATAAAACATTAAACAAAGTAAATGTTGTCGAAGTAAAAACAATTGATATGGCTCAAGGCCAAAAAATCAGCCGCATAATTGCTTGGACATTTCAAAGCGAATCTCAACAGAAAGAGTGGAAATTTTAATCGATCTTGTAAAATAGTCTTTCGCCCTGATCGGCGCTCTAGATTCTCAACAAATCTAATTTGAAAATCCACGCAGTTAATTTTTCAAATTAGATTTTTTTTTGCATATAAATGGTATAAACAGCAACGATACCATACATTAATCGTCATAAGATAAAATTTACAAAACCCTTAAAACTAATGTATTACAAAAGTACCGCCTAAAAAAATGACAATTTCACAATAATCAGGGCCAAACCAAACATCATATTGCCAATTTCCTATTTTTTAACATATAAATAACATTTTACTTATAAAATTGTATTTTAGCTAGAACAAACTAAACAACCAAAAAAATGAAAAAACTACTTTTTATTCTAACCCTAATTTTTTCTGCAGGCATAACTGCACAGGAAATTAACGTCTCCGGTTTAGTAACGGATGAAATGCAACAGCCATTGCCAGGAACAACAATCCTTGTAAAAGGAACTGCTAAGGGAGCCACGACCGATGCTGACGGAAGATATTCCGTAATAGCAAATATGGGTGAAACCCTACAATTTTCTTATGTAGGTATGGAAACTCAAAACATAAAGATATCTGGAACCACTATTAATGTTACTTTAGTTGGAACGGGAGAAACACTTCAGGATGTTGTGATTCTTGGTTCGCGTAGTGCTGCCAGAACAGTTACGGAATCTGCCGTGCCAATTGACGTGATCAGCATGAAAGATATCGCTTCACAAGGGCCGCAAGTCAATTTAAATCAGATCTTGAACATGGTAGCCCCTTCGTTCACTTCAAACACTACCACCGTGGCCGATGGAACGGATCATATTGACCCTGCCCAATTGAGAGGTTTAGGCCCGGACCAAGTTTTGGTATTGGTTAACGGAAAAAGAAGACACACTTCTTCATTGGTAAATATTAACGGCTCGCCAGGAAGAGGGTCTGTAGGAACCGATTTAAATTCCATTCCTGCGTTTGCAATCGAAAGAATTGAGGTTCTGAGAGATGGCGCTTCTGCACAGTACGGTTCAGATGCAATTGCGGGTGTTATCAACATCAACGTGAAAAAAGCCACCAATAAATTTGACATCGCTCTTTTTGGAGGAAGTCATTTTTCAAAAAACGCCAATGACCACCGAGGAGGAAATGATGGTAACAATGCCCAAATAGATATGAATTATGGTACAGGTCTTGGAAAGGAAAAAAGTTTTATCAATGCAACGGCCAGTTTCCAGTTAAGAGGACAAACAGGTAGGGCCAAAGATGCAACCGGCAACATATTCAGCGCGTTCAATGCGATAGAACAAAGAGGGTTTGAAGCGGGAACAAACATCAACGAATTATGGGGAAACATCAACAACACGCCAAATTCTGCTCAAATCTTAACCGCAATCCACACTTATGCCCCTCAAGTAAGTTATTTTACTGCTGCACAACAAACCTCCATTCTTGCTGCAAACACGATCAGTGACATGCAAACAGCATTAAATTTTGATGCTACTGATGGAGAATTGGCTTACAGAAAACTCGAAAGAAGAAATTTCAACATGAAAGTGGGACAATCTTCACTAGAAAGCGCGCAATTTTTCTTGAATGCCGCATACCCGATAACTGACAATCTAGAAGTTTATGCTTTTGGAGGGACTAGTCATAGAAAAGGTCAAGCGGAAGGTTTTTACAGAAGGCCAAATCAATCAAGAGCCTACACCGCTTTATATCCAAACGGCTTTTTGCCTGAAATTCATTCCACCATAAATGACATATCAGCTGCGGCCGGTCTTAGAGGTATGCTATTCGAAACTTGGAATTTTGACTTGAGTAATACTTATGGCAAAAACACTTTCGATTACAATATTGAAAACACATTAAACGCAACACTAAGGGAAGACTCTCCCACCGAATTTGATGCGGGTGGCTTAGGCTTTTCACAAAACACAACCAACTTTGATGTGTCTAGAAAATTTAACAAATTGAACGTCGCATTTGGTGCCGAATACAGGTACGAAAACTATAAAATCAATGCGGGCGTACCGGATTCGTATAATCAGTATGACATCAATGGCGATGTCGTAACCGGCACTACCCCTTCCGACATTAAAGTTACCGATTTCTACGGCTCCGGAAGACCTGGTGGCTCTCAAGTGTTCCCTGGATTCAAGCCTTCAAATACAGTAGACAAGGGGCGAAATAGTGGAGCGGTTTATGCCGATTTGGAGTACGACGTTACCGAAAAATGGTTGCTCAATGGTGCCCTTCGTTACGAAAACTATTCCGATTTTGGCAGCACCACCAACTACAAGCTGGCGACTCGCTATAAATTAACGGATAACATTAATCTACGTGGTGCAGTTTCGACAGGATTTAGAGCGCCTTCACTGCACCAAATCTACTTCAACTCCACAGCCACGCAATTCGTGGGAGGTGTTCCGTTTGAAGTGGGAACATTCAGGAATGATTCCCCAGCCGCAAAATTGTTGGGTATTCCCCAATTGAAACAAGAAGAATCTAAAAGTGCGAGTATTGGTTTCACTGCTAAAATTCCTGAAGCGAAACTAACCCTAACTGCGGATGCCTATTTTGTAAAAATTAAAGACAGAGTAGTACTTACGGATCAATTTTCCAGACCTGGCGGAACTCCTGCCCCTGGAACTCCCGCTGCGCAATTAAACGCGCTTTTTGACGATGCAAATGCAACTGCTGCGACATTCTTTGCAAATGCAATTGATACAGAGTCAAAAGGAATTGATGTGGTATTAAGTCACAAAGCCGATATTGGAAATGGTTTAATATTAAAAACTGATTTGTCAGGTACGATTTCCAATACTCAGCAAGTAGGAGATATTCATGCTTCAAAAATTCTAGCGGATAATGGCCAAATAAGCAGATATTATTCTGAAACTAGCAGAGTTTATCTGCAAGAAGCTGTGCCAAGAGTAAAAGCTAATTTAACCAATTCCTTAACTGTAAACAAATTCGATTTCTTTCTAAGAAATGTCTATTTCGGAAAAGTAACTGATCCGAACACAGTTGACGTAAATGGGGATGGGAGAATTGAAGGAGCCATTGTTAACGGTCAGGTGATAGAAATCGAACATCCAATATGGGGAGCAAAAGTAATAACTGATTTGTCGGTAGGCTATAATTTTACTAAATCGGCTAAGATTGTTATTGGAGCTAATAATCTTTTCGATATTTATCCGGACGCTAATTTTGGGCCAACTACAGCCGTTAGACCGAGATTGGTTAATGGTGCAATTGATTATACAAATACCCCGTCAACTGTTGATTTATCAAATTCAAACCAATTTACATATTCAAGAAACGTTTCTCAATTTGGACAAAACGGAAGATTCCTTTTTGCTCGTTTGAGCTTTAGTTTCTAAACCATTATTTGATTTTATTACAAAACCATCATGCTCAGCATGGTGGTTTTTTTTTGATTTTAACTTCTTTCCGAAATAGTCATAATCTTCGTAACTTTGTAATTCTAAAAACTTTGCCCCCTAATAAAAATGAATTTCCAAGTAGTTTCCGATTACCTTCCTAAAGGCGACCAGCCACAAGCCATTGAAAAATTAACTCAAGGTATAATTGATGGAGAAAAGTTCCAAACGTTACTGGGGGTTACAGGTTCAGGTAAAACATTTACAGTGGCCAATGTTATTCAAGAAGTCCAAAGACCCACTTTAGTTTTAGCGCACAATAAGACTTTGGCAGCTCAACTGTATTCCGAATTCAAACAGTTTTTCCCCAATAATGCGGTAGAATATTTCGTTTCCTATTACGATTATTACCAACCGGAAGCATTTATGCCTGTTACTGGAGTCTTTATTGAAAAAGATTTATCTATCAATGAAGAACTGGAAAAAATGCGTTTGAGCACCACCTCTTCCCTTCTCTCTGGGCGTAGAGACATATTGGTTGTCGCATCAGTTTCTTGCTTATACGGTATTGGAAACCCAGTTGAGTTTCAAAAAAATGTGATTGAGATTGAAAGAGACCAAACCATTTCACGAACCAAATTATTGCACAGTTTAGTTCAGAGTTTATATTCTCGGACAGAAGCCGATTTCAATCCCGGAAATTTCAGGATAAAAGGAGATACCGTTGAAGTATACCCAAGTTATGCGGATGACGCTTTTCGAATCCATTTCTTTGGTGACGAAATTGAAGAAATAGAGTCTTTTGATGTGAAAACGTCGGCGGTAATCGAGAAATTCAATAAATTGACCATTTATCCCGCCAATATGTTTGTGACATCTCCAGACGTATTGCAAGGAGCGATCTGGGAAATCCAACAGGATTTAGTAAAACAAGTCGATTATTTCAAAGAAATAGGAAAACATCTTGAAGCAAAACGACTGGAAGAACGAACTAATTTTGATTTGGAAATGATTCGCGAATTGGGGTATTGCTCGGGAATTGAAAATTATTCTCGTTATCTCGATGGTAGATTACCAGGAACAAGACCGTTTTGCCTCTTGGATTATTTTCCAAAAGATTTCTTGATGGTCGTTGACGAAAGTCACGTAACCCTTTCTCAAGTGCACGCCATGTACGGCGGTGACCGTAGCCGAAAAGAAAACCTCGTGGAATACGGTTTCCGTCTTCCTGCTGCGATGGACAATCGTCCTTTGAAATTTGAGGAATTTGAAGCGATGCAAAACCAAGTGATTTATGTATCGGCAACTCCCGCCGATTATGAATTGCAAAAAACGGAAGGTGTCGTAGTGGAACAAGTGATTCGTCCCACCGGATTGTTAGATCCAATAATCGAAATCCGCCCGAGTTTAAACCAGATTGACGACCTTATCGAAGAAATTCAAGTCCGTTGCGAATTGGACGAACGTGTTTTGATCACTACCTTAACTAAAAGAATGGCCGAGGAATTGGCAAAATACCTGACAAAAGTTAACATTCGTTGTCGCTATATCCATTCTGATGTGGACACCTTAGAACGTATTGAAATCATGCAAGATTTACGTAAGGGAATATTTGATGCGTTAATTGGAGTAAACTTACTTCGTGAAGGACTTGATTTGCCGGAGGTATCACTGGTTGCAATATTGGATGCAGATAAAGAAGGCTTCTTGCGTAGCCATCGTTCATTGACACAAACCATTGGGCGAGCCGCCAGAAATTTGAACGGGAAAGCCATAATGTATGCGGACAAAATTACGGCCAGTATGCAAAAGACAATTGACGAAACCAACTATCGCAGAACCAAGCAGATTAATTTTAATGTGGAGAATAATCAGGTGCCACAAGCCTTGAACAAAAAAATTGAAAGCGCATTTACCAAAAATCCTTTGGTGGACTATGAACTTGGATTAACATTAAACGCTGCCGCGGAAGCGGAAACTGAATATTTATCAAAACCCGAAATTGAAAAACGCATTCGAGAAAAACGAAAAGCGATGGAAAAAGCGGCAAAAGATTTAGATTTCATGCAAGCCGCAAAATTGCGTGACGACATTAAAAAATTACAAACGCAGTTAACCTAATTGCGCTCTTCTTTAAAAATACCCATCAAAATGTCTGATGAGATAGTGGTTTTTGGGGATTTATCCATCTTTTTCAGAACTCGTTTGCTGGCTTCCGGATTCAGACCCATCCTGATGGCGATTTCCTTAATGGCAACCGACTCTTTTAGGTGTACTACTCCATCACTATGCATCAAAAGGGCCAGCCGATAAAATTGTAGGATGCGTTGAAGCTCCGTCTTTATTGGCAATTTAGGCAATTCCTGATGGAACAAATCATTGAATCCTCCTTTTTCAATATTCAATTCGTTGGCGACAAGAAACAAAAATTCGTATTCTTTTTTGTGTAAATGACCGTCGACTGTAGAAAACGCAATCATTTCTAAAAGTAAGCTCTTTTTTTCTTCGTATGTATTCATCAAAATGTTAATTTTAGCTAAAATATCACTTTTATAATGAAAACCCTAAATCTTGGTAATGATTAAACAATTTACTCTGGTTCTCCTATTTTTTTTTATAAGCACAAAAAACATAGCACAACAAAGCACCGCTTCAAAACAAATTTCCACTTTCACAGTTGAAGCATCACAGTTACAGACCTCAAAAAAAATATGGGTATATCTGCCGAAAAGTTATTCCTCTTCAGATAAAAAGTATCCGGTTATCTACATGCATGATGCGCAAAATCTATTTGACTCAACAACATCCTATGCAGGAGAATGGAATGTGGATGAAAAACTGGACAGCATCAATGCTCAGGTAATCGTGATAGGCATTGAACACGGCAATGACAAACGAATGGAGGAACTTACTCCTTATAAAAACGAAAAATACGGCGGCGGTAATGCCGACGCCTACCTTGAATTTATCGTTAAGACCTTAAAACCTCAAATTGACAGAACGTACAGGACTAAAACTAAAGCAAGAAATACAATAATCATGGGAAGTTCTCTCGGAGGCTTGGTTTCCTATTATGCTGTCATTAAATACCCAAAAATATTCGGGAAAGCAGGAATCTTTTCGCCATCTTTCTGGTTTTCGGATAAAATATATGATCTGGCAAACGAAAACAAAAAAATGAAAACCAAAATCTATTTTTTGGCTGGTGACAAAGAGAGTGACGACATGGTCTCCGATTTAAACAAAATGGAAACAATTGTCAACCAAAAAAGATGCAGCTGTCTCAATTTAACGAAAAAAGTGATTGTAAAGAATGGGGAACACAACGAGAAATTATGGCGTGACGGATTTTCGAATGCCGTAAAATGGTTAGGCTATTAGGATTGTCATTAAATTATTCTACAAAAAAAATATTCAACTCGAATTTAATACAAACAATCAATTATGGAACTGATATTAAGAGCATATGACCTTAAGTTAAAACATACGTTTACCATATCAAGAGAATCGATAGACTTTCAACCTTCACTGATCGTTGAATTAAAAAGTGACGGATTTTCGGGTTTTGGAGAAGCGACCTCCAATCCCTATTACAAAACAACTGTTCCTGTGATGATGGCTGATTTGAATAAAATTCGATCCATTATAGAGACTACCACAGATGAAACTCCTGAAGCATTCTGGGCAAAAGTGCATCCTTATTTAAAAGAGGATATGTTTGCACTATGCGCCTTGGACATGGCATATACCGATTTGTATGCTCGTAGAAAAGGAAAAAAACTGTACGATTTATGGGATTATACAATCGACAAGAACCCATTAACAGATTATACCATTGGGATCGCTTCGATAGATAAAATGGTTTCCAAAATGAAAGAATTGCCCTGGCCCATCTACAAAATCAAGTTGGGAACCCATGAAGACATTGAAATCGTGACCGAACTTCGAAAACATACCGATGCCATTTTCAGAATTGACGCGAATTGCGGATGGGGTGTCGAGGAGACCATTAATAATGCTATTGCATTGAAAAAACTGGGCGTGGAATTTCTGGAGCAGCCCATGAAAGCGGATAATTGGGAAGGACACAAAGAAGTATTCAAACATTCTGTTTTGCCTATTATAGCGGATGAAAGTTGCATTATAGAAGAAGATGTAGCCAAATGCCACAATCATTTTCATGGTGTCAACGTAAAACTTGTTAAATGTGGCGGATTAACCCCTGGAAGAAGAATGATTCAAGAAGCAAAAAAACTGGGTCTGAAAACGATGGTTGGCTGTATGACTGAATCTTCGGTGGGTATCTCCGCAATAGCACATTTGCTTCCCCAGTTGGATTACGTAGATATGGACGGCGCTTTGCTGCTGGCAGAAGATATTGCCACGGGAGTTACCACAAAGGACGGAGTGATTTACTATTCTGAATTTAACGGCACCGGAGTTACTTTAAATACACTATAAATGAAGGTCAATACCTTTCCCGATAGAATCATTGAAATAGACCATGAGGATTACCTCTATTTTGGTGGGACCGCCTATTTGGGCTTACCCACCAATCCCGAATTTCAGAACATCCTCGTTAAAAACATTTTAAACTGGGGAAGCTCTTATGGCAGCTCCAGAAGTGCGAACATTAAATTGACCGCCTATGACAACGGGGAACTTTTTTTGGCCAAATTTATAAAAGCAGATGCCGCGTTCACGACTTCATCTGGAATGCTGGCTGGTAAAATAGTTGTTGATACCTTAAATCCCCTGACTGACTGCTTTTTTCATTTTCCCGACACTCATACTGCAATTAAAACGCCAAATAGCATACCATTTTTTATTGGAACGGAACTAAACCCTCGGCTTTTGGACAATGCGAAGGAAAAAATCACAATCCTGACGGATTCGTTCCCATCATTCCAAATAAAAGAGATTGACCTTTCGGTCCTAAAATTGATTCCAAGTAACAAAGAAATAACGTTGGTCATTGACGAATCCCATTCTCTCGGAATATTAGGCAAAAATGGCCGCGGGATTTATTCCTCAATCGATTATCCAAACATCAAAAGAAAAATAATGCTGTCTTCTTTGGGAAAAGCCTTTGGTTTGACAGGAGGCGTGATTGCGAGTGATTCCGAATTTATCAAGCAAATTGCCAAAAATGATATTTTTGTCTCAAGCGCCGGAATGAATCCCGCTTTCGCACAAACAATAGCTGATGCCGGAGACATCTATATTCAACAACATCAAAAACTGAAAGACAACTTAGTTTATCTGAATGAGAATTTGAGGCCATCGAAGGCATTTGATTTTAATAAGGACTATCCGATTATCTACCCGGAATTTGAAAAAAGCACCGAAATATTTGCCGCCAATAAAATAATAATTACCAATTTTAAATACCCGACCGCTGCTAAGGATTTGAACCGAATTGTAATTACTTCCAATCACAGGAAAGATGATTTGGACAAAATTATTCGCATTCTTAACCACAGCTAATTCAAAATTCAAAATTGGTGAGCAAATACTTTAAAAACGTACCTTTGTAAAAAATTAGAACATGATGACAAATAACGATATCTTCAAAAAACTCCGTGTAGCTTTAATGTTACGTGATGACCAAATAGTTGAAATATTGGAGTTAGTAGATTTTAGAATTACTAAATCCGAATTGGGCGCTTTTTTCCGTGACGAAAAACACGAAAATTACATGGAATGTGGTGACCAGGTTTTGCGTAACTTTTTAAATGCATTGGTAATCCATTTGCGTGGAACAAAAGAAAACCCGAAAAACCCAAATGACGTTTTAGCGAAACATAAAGCTCAAATCCCTGCAAAAGAGGGAGCGAAAGAACGACCTGAATTTAAGGCAAAACCAAGGGACGAAGAAAAGTCCAGAGGGGACCAAAGCCCTTCTAAAAAGAGTTCCGCCACCAAGAAACCTAGCAAAAAACAATACCCGAAAGGGAATGCTAAAGTGCAGGTAGTCGAAAAAGTAAAATACAATTTCGGTAAGGATAAAAAGTAATCACTGCATGAAAACAGCTTTAATTATAGGAAGTACCGGTTTAGTTGGTTCCCATTTATTGGACCTTCTTTTGGACAGTGACGACTATAATAAAGTAATCACTTTCGTGAAAAGGGATACTGGAATAAAGCATCCAAAATTAACGCAATATGTTATAGATTTCGACAAACCGGAAACCTATAAAGATTTAGTGCAAGGAGACGATTTCTTTTGCACCATTGGTACAACAATCAAAAAAGCGGGAAGTAAAGAAGCATTTAGAAAAGTTGATTTTGAATATCCTCGACAGTTTGCCACTTTTGCATTGCAAAACAAAGTCAAACAATTTTTGATTATTTCATCCCTTGATGCAGATGCAAATTCTGGAAATTTCTATTTGAGAACCAAAGGAGAAATTCAAGATTTCCTCAAGGGCTGTAGTTTCGAAAGCGTTTCCATTTTGCAACCTTCACTTCTATTAGGACATCGAACCGAATTCAGATTAGGCGAAAAGGTGGGTGCTTTTTTTATGAAGACATTCACTTTTCTATTTCTTGGTAAATTAAAAAAATACAAACCCATTGAAAGTACCGCCGTCGCCAAAGCACTTTTGAAAATTGCTCAAAGAAACAATAAAGGCTTCAAAGTATATGAATCCGACACAATACAGCAAATTGCGGATAAATAAAAGCAATTTATTCTCATTTATCACCACAACAAAAAAAATCCTGTTCGCTTGAGCAAACAGGATTTTTTAGATATATAACCTATTTCTAATTTAAGAAAGCGCTGCTTTTACTTGATCAGCTGCTTCTTGAAATTCAACTGCAGATAAAATTGGCATTCCTGAATTGTCTATTAATTCTTTTGCGATAGCTGCATTGGTACCTTGCAAACGAACAATGATTGGCACTTTGATAGCGTCTCCCATATTTTTGTAAGCATCAACTACTCCTTGCGCCACACGGTCACAACGAACAATTCCTCCGAAAATGTTAATCAAAATTGCTTTAACGTTAGGATCCTTCAAGATAATACGGAAAGCCGTTTCAACACGTTTCGCATCAGCAGTTCCACCTACGTCAAGGAAGTTTGCAGGCTCAAAACCGGCATACTTGATTAAATCCATAGTTGCCATCGCCAATCCGGCTCCGTTAACCATACATCCTACAGTTCCATCAAGGTCAACGTAGTTTAATCCCACTTCTTTTGCTTCTACTTCAATTGGATTCTCTTCACGGATATCACGCATGTCAGCATATGCTTTTTGTCTGTATAAAGCATTATCATCGATATTTACTTTAGCATCCACAGCCATAATCTTATTATCAGATGTTTTTAAAACCGGGTTGATTTCAAACATTGATGCATCAGATCCAATATATGCATTATATAGAGAATCGATAAATTTTACCATTTCTTTGAAAGCGTTTCCTGAAAGACCTAAGTTAAAGGCAATTCTTCTTGCTTGAAAACCTTGTAATCCTACAGCAGGATCAATTTCCTCAGTAAAGATTAAATGAGGTGTGTGTTCAGCCACCTCTTCGATATCCATCCCACCTTCAGTAGAATACATGATCATATTACGTCCTGTAGCTCTATTCAACAATACTGATACGTAAAACTCAGAAGTTTCAGTTTCACCAGGATAATAAACATCTTCAGCAACTAAAACTTTGTGTACTTTTTTTCCTTCTGCAGAAGTTTGAGGAGTAACCAATTGCATTCCGATAATTTGATCTGCAATTTCTTCTACTTGTTGAATATTTTTGGCAAGTTTAACTCCACCACCTTTTCCACGACCACCTGCGTGAACTTGGGCTTTAATTACGTACCAACTTGTACCTGTTTCAGCAGTTAATTGTTTTGCGGCAGCAACAGCTTCAACTGCATTATTTGCAACGATTCCACGTTGAATGCGAACTCCGTAGCTAGCTAAAATCTCTTTTCCTTGATATTCGTGTATGTTCATAATATAGAATTTGTCTGGATCCTGAATTTATTTCAGAATATAAGTGGCACAAAAGTAGCAAAATTCATCTAAACAGAGAAATCTTTTTCCCATTTAAAAAG
>NZ_DATBVQ010000176.1:0-24101 GCF_036515215.1 Flavobacterium sp. | reverse complement strand
GACTTCCGAGAAATTATTGACAAAGTTCAGCGGGTTCTGAATTTCGTGAGCTATTCCAGCGGTAAGTTCACCAAGTGATGCCATTTTCTCCGATTGAATTAATTGATTTTGGGTTGTTTTGAGGTCTAGATATGCTTTTTCTATTTCTTTGGCTTGTGCTAATTCTTTTTGTTGTGCTCGTTCGCGTTCCTTTCTTATGGTACGATCTTTTTGGAAGCGATGAATACTAAATCCTGACAATATAAGAAGTAGTAAATAAATCAAATTCGCCCACCAGGTTTGCCACCAGGGTGGTGAAATGGTAAATTTAAATTCTGCTGGTTTGCTCCAAGCACCATCTAAACCTTTCGAAACCACTTTAAAAGCATAGTATCCTGATGGTAAATCTCTATAATTTTCACTGGTGTTTTTTTCAGAAACAGGACTCCAGTTTTTATCAATACCTTCCAAGAAGTAGCTATAAACCAGTTTGTCGGGATTATTGAGTTGAAAACCATTGTAATTGAAACTTAAATAATTTTGGTTGGAAGCTAAAGTAAGGTCCACCGGTAAGTTGTAGGGACCTTGAACCGAATTCCAGTGCATATGGTTTTCCGAATTTTCTAATTCATTTTTTACGGACAAAAGTGTATCCTTAGTTGATAGCCAAGCTATACCTAATCCTTTCCTGCTTTTTTGTATGCTAATTTTATCATTAAATACTTGTTTTTTATCCAAGATGTTCAATCCGGTAATAAAAGTTATATTGCCAGAATTATCTTTCTGTATTGGATCTATTACGGTTAACATTTGTCCGTTGACACCAGCCCATAACCTGCCTTTTTTATCAAAAGTGAAACTATTTTCTGAAAAATCTACCTGATCGAAACCTTGTTTTTTGCCTAAAGTCTTTACTTTCCAAAAAGTGTAAGCATTATTTCCTTGTTCTATTGGTTGAAGTATGGTCAATCCTTTTGATGTTCCATTAAATATTTCACCCTTATATGCAATTAAAGCATATACATCGTTAGCTGCCAAACCTTCATCAGTTGTAAAGGTGGTAAGTTCTTTTTTTTGTGTATTTATGAGTACTACGCCTTGGTCTGAGGCCGCCCAAATATTTTGATGCTCATCGAGGATTAAAGAAAATACTTGATCGCTTACTAAACCTTCGGCAATTGTTAATCGAGAACGCGCATTGTTTTTGGGATCAATTCTATAAATACCCGCTCCTCTACTTCCTATCCAAATATGATTCGTTGCATCAAGTAAAAAAATATTATTTCTCACTTTAGTTTCTTTAGTGGTAGCCTCATAATATTTAAAAATCGAATGTTCCAAATCAATGGTTTGCATTTCACCTAATGCCCCACCAAGCCACATTAGTCCATTTAAATCTTCGAAAACTGCAGTTATTCTATTTGTTTTTAATCCTTGATCCGTGGTAAGTTGCTGAATGGTTCCTCTTTTTGAATCAATAATACTTACACCATTTCCAGAACCACAAGACCAAATTCTGCCTTTCGAATCCTCAATTAATCTAGAATTTCTAACATTTACAAGACCTTGTTCCACTCCCAAATGTTTAAGTGTTTGTGTTTTTGGGTCATAAACATCAATTCCGTTATAGGTTCCAATCCAAATTTTACCATCTTTTGTTTCCAATGTACTCCAAACTTCATTACTGGTTAGCCCATCAGGAATACCATAATTTCCGGGTCTCCCATTTTTAGGATCTAATTTATATAAGCCACCTTGTACAATAGCAGTCCAAATTTGTCCTTGCTTATCTTCCAGCATATTAAATAAAATCTGTTGTCCTTTATTGATTTCAAATTTTTCAATCTCTTTTTTTGATGCATCAAAAGAATACATAAAACCTTTTTCTGTTCCCAACCAAATTTTACCAGCTTTATCTTGGTAAACATTGCTGACACTTCCACTTTCTTTCAATCCTTGTTCTGGGGTGAGTTGGGAAATAGTTGTTTTAGCTGCATTTATAATTTGTACTCCTCCGCCATTTCCTATCCAAATTTTACCTTCTCTATCTTGATAAATTGTTAAAATAAAGGGGTTTAGTAAACCATTTTCAATGGTTAAGGCTTTCTTTTTTCCGTTTTTTAAGTCAATAATATTTACGCCTTTATCCGTTGTAAGCCAAATGAAACCCTCTTTGTCTTGAAACGGTGTGATGCTAAAATTGCCTAGTAGGCCGTGTTCCGCATCTAATTTCCTAATTGTATTCGCTTCCAGATCAACAATACTATAACCATTACGATTATTAGTCAGCCAGATTTTACCATCCTTGGCTTCTATCATATCGTATTCATCACCCATATCAAATGAGCTACTTAATTCATGAATAAGCTGTGCCCTAAAATCTATAACCGTAATGGTATTTATATTGTTTCCCAACCAAAGTCTGCCTTTCGAATCAAAAAGCATAGCGATAGTTCTACTAGCTGTCAATCCTTGATCCGTACCATAATTTTCCAGATTTTCTGAATCGTATTTAGCAACACCTCCATCTGTTCCAATCCAAAGCATTCCGTTACCATCCTTTACAACACTTAATGCATTCCCTGGAAGCCCAAAGTTAGCATCAAATTGCATGATACCCCTACTGGCGTTTGGCATATTAATAGGGTTTCCAGCTTTTACAATTTTGGGTTTTCCCAAAACGGTAGTTTTAATGCTAATTTTTGCTTTTGGGAGGCTATTTATATCTAAATTAGTTTCTGGCAAACTATTCCACTCCAATTTTTTTTGTGGTAAAGGCCCGGATAATGCATACGGAATGTCAATGTCAAAAGGCTTTGATGGTAATTTATCCCAGCTAAAACTTTTGGTAGGTAAAGGTTTTATTTTAGATTTATCTTCACTAATCCATTGAATGGTATCTGTTTTTGAAAACTCAAAACTTTTGGTAACAGGTTGTGCAAATTCATTCTTTAAGGATGGAAAAGGAGGTGCTTCTTTACTGTTTCTGCAGGCTTGCAAAAATAAAATGACTAGAATTAGAAAGAGATATTTCAGGTTAATTACAGTTGATTTTTTCATTTCTTTTTCTTTAATTTTAATAAGTTAAAATTACTCTTTATGTGAATCGTTTTTTTTTAATTACCAGTATAAAAAATTGTTAGTCTTTAATTATCAGAAATAAAGTACTTTATTTTATCTTATCTTATTTTAAGTCCATGATTATCATCATTTTCAAGATAGATATTTTAAATCGGCAAATGAATAGTGAATTCAGATCCTGCCTCTCCGGCTAGCAGACCTTCCCCTTCTTTTGTTTCCACTATCAACTCGCCTCTGTGCGCTTTTACAATAGTCGATCAGTATTTTGAAATCCTCCTAATTTTTATAAAAAATAATTCGGCAAAGTAATCTTCAAAATCCACTCCTAAATTAATATAAATAATCTTATTAATTTTAAATAAAAAACATTAATTTAATGATTAACAGTGTTTTAAACAAAACAAAGTAAATAATAAGCCCGCTAATTAAATATAGTTCAGTGCTACCGTATTAAATTAAATGCTGCACATAACCGAAAAGGTTTAGCCTAACCCAAAATACTCAGTAAATCGTGTGCCGAATGAGCCAAAATCGCTAATTTTCATCCTATTTTTTTACTTAATTAATTATTAACCAATACTTTAAAAACGTTTTTTGGATTATAATCGATAAATTTACATGGAGTTTTAACTTGAGATCCTCCCCCTAAATTATCTTGCAATGACGTTATATAAATACAACCGGAAACGTAATTTCAATTCCACGGACGAACCGAAAGGGGAAGTCGAAAGCCAGCAAAACGAACCGGTTTTTGTAGTGCAAAAGCATGCTGCCTCACATTTGCATTACGATTTTCGCTTGGAAATGGATGGGGTTCTAAAAAGTTGGGCGATACCCAAAGGCCCCTCGATGAACCCGAACGACAAGCGTCTGGCCATTATGGTGGAGGACCATCCTTATGCCTACAAGGATTTTGAAGGGAATATACCGGAAGGGAACTACGGAGCCGGGAATGTGATCATTTGGGACAACGGAACTTATACTTTAGCGGAGGAACAACCAAAAGCGGCCATCGAGAAAAAATTGGAGGCGGATCTAAAGAAAGGACACCTCAGCTTTGTGTTGAATGGAAAAAAACTGAAGGGTGAATTTTCTTTGGTGAAACTAAAGAGCCAAGAGGACAACTCTTGGCTTTTGATAAAAAAAAATGATTCGGATGCCACCGATGTGGATATCTTAAAAGAAGACAAGTCCGTACTTTCAAATTTATCCTTGGAGGATTTGGAAAAAAAGAATGCAAAAGATTCAAAAAAAAGTATCAGAGCCGAATTTATTAAACCAATGTTGGCCCGTGCCGTCGAAAAGCCATTTGACGACACAAATTGGGTCTTCGAAGTGAAGTATGACGGCTACAGAACCATCTCGGTCATCAATCCGGATCAGGTGAATCTCTTTAGCCGGAACCAACTATCTTTTGACAAAAACTTCAAGGCAATCGCCGATGAGTTGACAAAAATAGACCATGTTGCGGTGCTTGACGGCGAAATTGTAATTGAGGATGAAACCGACCGATCAGATTTCCAATTGTTGCAAAATTATATCAAAACTGGAAAGGGAAAACTCAAATATTATGTTTTCGATATTTTAAACTTGGACGGCAACAACACGACCGGACTGTCATTATTGCAGCGCAAGGAATTGCTCGAAATTTTGTTGCGTAAATTCCCACTATCGAAAGTGATTTATTCTCAACATATCCAAGAAAAAGGAATTTCATTTTATGAATCGGCAACAAAAAAAGGTCTTGAAGGCATCATGGCAAAAAAGGCGAACAGTCAATACAGAGCAGGAAAAAGGAGCGGCGACTGGCTCAAAATACGGATTTCGCAACAGCAAGAGGCCATCATTATTGGACTCACAGAATCAAAAACTACCAGAAGTTATTTTGGAGCGCTTTTGCTCGCCCAATATGATCGCAAAAAATTACGCTTTATTGGGAAATGCGGCACGGGATTTACCGAAGAAAACATTAAGGAATTGTATGAGCAGTTTGAGCCTTATTTTATCGAGGAATCGCCGATAAAGGACAAGGTAGCATTAGCCGATAAAGTAAAATGGCTCAAACCAAAATTTGTCTGTCAGGTCAAATTCACCGAATGGACTCAGGATCATCTTTTGCGCCATCCCGTTTTTCAAGGACTTCGGGTCGATAAAAATGCCAGCGAGGTCACTTTTTCATCAGATCATTAATTATCACTAAAACAAAGAAACTGCCATGAACGGTAATAATAAAAATGATTTTTATTTAAAAATGGGAGATATAAATTTGCATTTGACCAATCAGAACAAGATATACTTCCCCGATGACGGCATCTCGAAAAGGGACATCGTAAATTATTACGATGCCGTTTCAACACTTATATTGCCTTACCTTAAAGGCCGTCCCCAATCCATGCACCGATTCCCTAACGGAATCACTGGCGACAGTTTTTATCAAAAAGACGTTGACCTAAAAAACATTCCGTCCTGGCTTGAAACAGAAAAAATTTATTCGGAATCGAATGACAAATACATCGATTATTTGCTGTGCAATAACAAAGCGAGCCTACTCTATATGGCCAATTTGGGTTGTATCGAACTAAACCCATGGAATTCCACAATCGATAAAATTGACAAACCCGATTGGGCCGTGATCGATCTCGATCCGGCAAATAATGATTTTAAGGAAGTGGTAAAAACAGCACTTACGGTAAAAAAAATAATGGATGAATTCGAGACGGAATGCTATTGCAAAACATCCGGAGCAACCGGGCTGCACATTTACATTCCGCTGGGCGCGAAATACGGCTATGATTCCGCCCGATTGTTTGCAGAGTTGATAGCAAATGAGGTTGTTGCCCGATTGCCTCATACCACAAGTGTTGCCCGTCCGCTTGAAAACAGACGCAATAAAATTTATATTGATTTTATGCAAAACAGACAGGGCCAGACTTTGGCTTCGCCCTATTGCGTGAGACCCAGACCTGGGGCTACCGTATCCACTCCCTTGGAATGGACAGAAGTGAATGAACAATTATCGCCATCACAATTTACCGTCAAAAATGTGATGAGACGCTTTGACAAAAAAGGCGACCTGTGGAAAGCCGTATTGGGTAAAGGAGCCAATCTGGAAATGATTATAAAGAAGATTTCCGAAAACCCAAAACCTTAAGAAGACTTACTTTTCTTTTTTTCCAGGCTTGCCTTAAGCATAGCCATTAAATCTGCATCCTGCTTGTGCACGACTTTTAGTTTTGGAGCGACTTGTTTTTTGCCTTTTGCCTTATCCTCAATAATTTTCAAAAGTTTGGCTGTATAATTGTCTTTGTAATTTGTAATATCAAATTCCTCCGTCAATTGCTCCACCAGCTTAATGGCCATATCCATTTCCTTTGTGTTTTTTTCGGAGGCTGGCGGCAATTTTAAATCCGCGGTATCTCTGATCTCTTCCTGAAATCGTATCCTGTTAAGGACAATAGTATTCTTGTACGGTTTCAAAATGACCAGACTCTCCCTGTTTCTTAAAATAATGGCACCCACGCCCACTTTCCCCGAAGCTTGCATCGCATCCCGAAGCAATGCATACGCTTTCGCGGCTCCTTTGTCAGGTTCCAGATAATAAGGTTGCTCATAATAAATGGTGTCAATTTCTTTTTCGTCGACGAAATTCATTATTTCAATGGTTTTGGTTTTCTCTGGCTCTACGGCATCAAAATCTGAATCCTCGACAATCACGTACTTCTCATCCAGTTTATACCCCTTCACAATATCGGAATAAGAAACCTCCTTGCCCGTGTTTTCGTTAACGCGTTTAAATTTTATGTTAGAAAAGTCATTCTTGTCGAGCATGTCCATTTCGAGCTTGCTCTCCTGAACCGCTGAAAATATTTTAATTGGGATGTTGATCAGTCCGAAAGCGATTGAACCTGACCAAATTGATTTTGTTCTGGTTTCCATAAAATTGCTGTTTTAATGATTCCGTAAAAGGGAAGATTTATACTTTCGGCCGCTAAAATCGGACGGATTTGTATTCCTCTTGAAAGTTGGGTTTCGCGACCACAATCTGCCAAAGGTTTAGCCTCCGGCAACGAAAGGAAGCCGCCGAAATCGTTAGGTAAAAATTCCACATTCTGTAAAAGGTTTCCCCGTATTCCTGCCGTAATGAACCACTTGATCTTTTAAAATTTTCCTGCCAAGCCTTTAGGGTGTGATAGTAATGCAAGCCTATGTTATGCAAATCCTCGAGCAAGAGCTTGTCTTCCATTGCTTTTCCTATTTGGGTCAAAGAAGGTATCAATCCGCTGGGAAATATATATTTATGAATCCAAGGGTCAGTGTTCAAATCGGTTTTGTTGCTGGCTATAAAATGCAATAGGCAAAGACCGTTGTCTGCCAGGTTTTTATTAATGATTTTCATAAATGTGTCATAATTCTTATAGCCCACATGTTCCAGCATTCCGATGGAGACAATCCGATCAAACTTTTCGTCGATATCCCTGTAATCCTGAAAACGAATTTCAACATCTAGGCCTTTACAGCGTTCGATGGCTAATTTTTGTTGTTCGGCCGATATGGTAATCCCGACCACCTTCACCTGATAATTCTTTGCGGCGTAGTAAGCAAACCCGCCCCATCCGCAACCTATGTCCAATACTTTTTGACCCGGTTTTAATTGCAGTTTCTCGCAAATCAATTTTAATTTTTGTTCTTGTGCTTCGGTTAAGGTTGTTGCCCCCTCCCAATAGCCACAAGAATACATCATTAGAGGATCAAGCATATTCTCATACAAGACATTGCCAATATCATAATGATGCGCGATTGACTGAAGTGCTTTGGATTTTGTTTGAAGATTAAAAAATTTTGCTTTAAGAACCAACAAAAAGAATGTCCAGTTGTCTTGCAGCTTTTTTTCTATTCCATTCGTAAATATTTTATTAAAAAAAGTGTCCAAGTCTTCACAGTCCCACCAGCCTTCCATATAACTTTCTCCCACACCTAGCGACCCTTGGCTTAAAACACGTCGATAGAATCTTGGATTATGAACCTGTATGTCATACGGCTGATCCCCATTGATAGTAATTCCAGTCTCTGAAATTAATTCCTGCACAGCTGCTTTGTATCGGTTCATAATAAATTTAATTTTCCCTGTTTGATTTAACTTACTACATGCCTTTGTTTGATGAAATTATTTCTAAAATAAGTTTAGCAAAAACGATGCAAAATACTGAATTTCAACATATTAAATTTACAAAAAAAATATTTAAGAAGGTGAATAATTAGGAGTTCTTTAAATCAAATCTAATAGTAGAATCCTGCAGTGGCAATAAATAAAAAGCGTGCTTTTTAGCCATCTTTATCTCAAGTTTCGCCGCAGAATGGCGTAACTTTAGGTTCAAAGCTTCACATAAAAAATTAATTTGACAAGAAACAATCGCAATGGTAAATAAGGCCACCTTTCACTTCTATGAAGAACTAAATGATTTCATTGCGTCTGATAAAAAAAGGCTGGCATATATATACTCATTTTACGGAAATCCTTCCATAAAAGACGCTATTGAAGCAATTGGCGTTCCGCATGTCGAGGTGAATTTAATGCGGGTTAACGGCCAAGTGGTCGATTTTGCCTATCACTTAAAAGACAATGACAGGGTATCCGTCTATCCGGTTCCAAAAACCGGAAAAAAAGCATCGAAAGTGATCAAATTCATTCTGGATGTGCATCTTGGCAAACTTGCTAAATATCTGAGAATGTGCGGATTTGATAGCGCCTATCAAAATGATTACGATGACAAAAAAATTGTCCTTATCTCACTCGAAGAAAATCGTATCATCCTGACACGCGATATTGGCATGTTGAAAATGAAATCCGTTTCTCAAGGTTACTTTATCCGCAATCAGGACTCGAAAGCCCAATTAATGGAAGTGTTGCAACATTTTGATTTGCAGCAGGCCATTGATCCCTTTAAGCGCTGTATCAAATGTAACGGTAAATTAGAAAGGGTTGAAAAAGAAAAGGTAATGCAACGGCTCCAACCTTTGACCCAAAAACATTTCAACACCTTTTTCAAATGCGAAAATTGCCAAAGCATTTTTTGGGAAGGATCACATTTTGATCGCATGAGCGGCTTTATCAATACCATTAAGAATTCAGAAAATCCCTGAAGCCTAAAAATTCCACGCTTCAGCTGCGATACGCATTTGTTTTGATTTGACAGTCGGAGCTAATCCAGATTCGCATTTAAAATTCGACTTCTGCAAAATTCCAAAAAAAAGCATGAAGCAAGTATTTACAGTGTTGAAAATCAAATATTTAACCTTCTTTTATTAATTTTTTTTGTAATTTTGATATCATGGTATAATTGAAGTTTGAACATTCCAAATCAGTGATTTCAGGATAAAAATAAAGTTTTTTTGAGTTAGCAATTCAAAATCCTTCATCGACTGTCACCCTTATTTTATTTAATTTAAAAATAAATCTATGCGAGTTTCTGTCACCCGAAAAAATGTAAAATTCACTCCCGATTCAAGCAGAATTGTTGCTCGGTATTTTATGAACGGTGAGCAACGAACACAAAAAATGATAAGCCATATAATTACTTTGGATGAAAAGCAAGTGATAGACACCTTGGAACAAACACTACGTGAGTTTGCCAGACGGCATCGAAATATTTCAAGTATATTTTACAGACATTGCGAAAAAATCAGAGGAATTATTGAAGAAATGCAAATCAATTGTGATAGCCTCTCAGATGAACGAAAAATGCTCATGGGTTCCTACTGTACCATGGAATATGCCATAGAATCAGCGGCTATTTTCAACCCTTCCATTGTTGAAGATTTCGATCAGTCGAACCTAGAAAAGGGGCAGAAAAGAGTGATTATTTCTTTCAGGGCCACTGGAGAAGGCCATATCTCCTCAATCGTTTTTAGGAGAGGAGTCCTTGATGTAAATAACGATCTCCACGTGATGAAAATTGGTGATAACATTGATCAAGCTGAGATTGTGCAACAAAAATTATATAACAAAAAAAGGTTTGTCACAAAATTGGCAGAAATGAACACCCAGGACAAATACTCAAGCTGTATTATGCAAGAGCTGCCTGAACAATTTGAGTATTCAGCATTAAAAGATGTCGTAAAAAAAGCCATGGACGATGAGTCAATAAGCCGAGATAAAAAAACTGCACTTGAGGAAATGATTTGGTTAGCGGATTCATTTTATTATTTACAATTCAAGCACGATTCCGATATCTCCGAGCGGGTTATATTTCCGATATCCGATTCTGAAAGCAATGGTATTGAAGATGCTCGTTTTGTACGTTTTTTTAACGATCATGAATCAGAGAGAATAATTGGAACTTATACCGCTTATAATGGTCATACCATTCTTCCAAAAATGATTTCTACTGAAGATTTTTACACGTTTCGTGTCATGCCTTTACATGGAGTGGGCGCCCAAAATAAAAATCTGGCATTTTTCCCCAGAAAAATAAAAGGAAAGTATGCCATGCTTTCCCGAATTGACGGTGTCAACAATTACATTATGTATTCCGATAATCCTACGCAATGGGACAATCCCATTATGCTACAAGAGCCCCGTTACCCATGGGAATTCATCCAAATTGGGAATGGCGGATCCCCGCTTTGGACCGAAGAAGGCTGGCTAGTCATTACTCACGGTGTGGGTGCCATGCGACAGTATTGCCTGGGTGCTTCCCTATTTGATCTTGATGATCCTTCAAAGGAAATTGGCAGACTCAAATACCCTTTGCTTTCGCCATTAGAAGAAGAACGGGAAGGTTATGTCCCCAATGTCGTTTATTCCTGCGGATCGATCATCCACAACAACAGCCTTATATTGCCTTATGCCGTATCGGACTACTCCTCTACTTATGCTGTGGTGGATATGATAGAATTGATGGATGCTTTGAAAAAAAGCAAATGATGGTTCAAGCTTTGATATTTTGTACGGACTTCATTCAATAGAGTTATTTTTTGTTTAAATTGTTTCCGACTAAATTACAAGACCACATGAATATATCTTAAAAGGATCTGGCATATCATCATACAAAACGTTACAATATCATAGAGATGCATTTTTGAACGTTCACATTTTACAAACAACTGTCAGAAATATCCCTTTCAGGGAGGCGGATGTTATCTGCTTCTTGGAGCCGTTGCCGTTGATTATCATTTCCCCACCGTTGCCGTCAGCAATATGTCCAAAATGCCCTTTGTGTCCGATTTGCGTTATTCCAACACAAGCGACATAGATTATTCTGATTTTTGGAATAGCATTGCTCCCGAATTCATACAGTAGCGCAATCCCGTGGGTTTGGGACCGTCATCAAAAAGATGTCCCAAATGACCGTCGCAACGTGCGCATACGATTTCACCTCGCACCATCCCCAGGCTTTTGTCAACAACCTCTTTTACCCTGTTTTTATTTATCGGTGCATAAAAACTGGGCCATCCCGTACCCGACTCAAACTTAGTTTCAGATGAAAACAAAGGCAATTTACAACCGGCACAAAAATAATGGCCTTTATCGTGATTGTCATTAAATTCGTTTTTAAAAGCAGGTTCGGTGCCTTTTTGACGCAGGATGAAATACTGATTTGGCGTTAATACTTTTTTCCACTCCGCATCCGGTTTTACCACTTTTACCAAAGAGGTATCGTTCAGTGATAACAATTGCTGTTTCAGCGGATTGTTATTAACGACATCCGCTTTAGCCGCATTGGATTGCTTACAGGCAACAAAGGCCAGAGCAATAATTGTGGATAACAGTAATTTAAAGTGAGTTTTCATGACTTTAAGAATTAGGTTTCAGTTTTCCTTTATATGTTTTCTTGAATTTGTTGTATCTGGGGATGGAAACCCCTTTGACATAAGGTTCGTTCGGATGGTGTTTTATGTAATCCTGGTGGTAGCCTTCCGCCTTGTAAAAATCCATCAGCGGCTTCACTTCCGTCACTATCGGATTTGGAAACACTTTCTTGGCCGTCAATTCCGTTATTTTATCCAAAATGATTTTTTTCTCCTCGGCATTTCTGTAAAAGACAATGGAACGGTAGGATGAGCCCACATCAGGCCCTTGTCTGTTGGGCGTAGTTGGGTCATGGGAGGCAAAAAACACATCAACCAATTCCTTAAAGGAAACAACTTTGGGGTCGTAATAAACTGCGACCGCTTCCGCATGGCCCGTTTTGTGTGAACTAACCTGTTCATAGGAAGGTTTTTTTGTCGTGCCGCCAGTGTAACCAGACACCGCATCATCGACACCTACAACAGCTTCAAAAATATGTTCGCTACACCAAAAGCAACCCTCGGCAAAAACGGCAATCGCCTTGCCTTTTTTTGGTTCTAAAGACAATTTGGTGCTTTGGGCATTCGAATTACAACTCAAGACTGTAAACAACACCAAGATATAACTTGCTAATTTCATGATTATAATTTATTGATTAATACTAATGTACGACAGATTTACCATTCCGGTTTTGAAATGCATCCTAAAATTTTGTTAGTTTTTATGCCAAGTTCTTTTAAAACTATGAGTCGAACAGGGACTTACAACACTTGGATTCAGGATGTATCTACAGGACGTCATTTGACATCAATTTTTAAATTCCAAAAATTGCGTTCCAAACCTTAGCAGCAACCGCCTCCATTGTAATGGAAGGTACTTTCACTGATATAAATATCGTTTCTGCCTAAATTGGCAAGCGCCGCGGCCGTTTTATCACAAACCGCCAATGGCTGGTTCTTCAGCAAAAAATGTCCTTTATTATCGTCAAAACTCGCCTCTTTGCCGTAATAGATAGCTGCCTTACCCGTAAAAACGCATGGACCGTCTTCTGGCATCGGGTCCTTGATAGCGCATACTTCTATACTTTCTATAAAAATAAGCTCATCGGTGGGATAGTTTTCAGGGTCAAGAATTCGGTACGGGCGTCGACCACGGATTTCGATCGTTCCAAATCCAACGTCAGTCAAAGCTTTAATATAATCCGCAATGGGAATGCTTCCGCTCAAGCATAAGGCACGCAAATGATCATCATTTCGCAACGCTTCATTCATAGGTTGCTCACAGGTGGGATCGCTCATTACAAGGCGCCCATGAGGTTTAAGGACACGATACATTTCTTGCAACGCTTTTTTTAAATCCTCGGCCTTAAATATGTTGAAAAGGCAGTTTTGAGCCGCTATATCAATGCTTTCGTCTTCAATAGGAAGGTTTAGCGCATCCCCTTTTTTAAGTTCGATAAAATCTCTTCGAAACCATTCGTTTTGCTCTTCGGCAAGGATAAAGTTTTTCCGGGACGCTTCCAGCATTTCGTCAACCACGTCCACTCCCACCACGCCCCCTTTTTGGCGTGAAAAATAAGAAAACTGCAGCAACTCCATTCCGCCACCAACACCAACGTACAACACTTTAGGGTTGTTAATCAAATCTTGGGCAGATATGGTGCTTCCGCAGCCGTAATTCATCTCTTGCATAATCATCGGAATTTCCAGACCGGGGAATTTCCATACGGGCGTTGTGGTGCAGCATAAACCAACATCAGGCGTTAATGCCGCTTCTTTGTATAAATCGTTTGTGGCGTCTAAATAACTCATATCTATAATTTTATTAATCCTCTAAATAAAGTAATCATCTTGGGTTCCGCTTGACCGGCACAGGCAATAATCTCCGCAATATTAACCGGTTTCAGGTAATCAGGATTGCATTCGTCAGTCAAGACAGAAACCGCGATTACGGGCAGGCTCAAATGATTGGCGACAATCACTTCAGGAACCGTACTCATTCCCACTGCATCAGCCCCGATAATTTTGAGGTAACGATACTCCGCCTTAGATTCCAATTGCGGTCCAACGACGGCAGCGTAAACCCCTTTATGCAGGATAATGTTTTGCTCATTTGCTATTTTAACCATCGTCTTTTTCATTCCAACATCGTAGGGTTCGCACATATCCGTGAAGCGCTCCCCAAAATCGGAAACGTTTTTAAAAGCCAATGGTGATCCGCCCTGCAAATTGATATGATCATCGATCAGCATTAAATCCCCTTTTTTGAAACTGAGATTTATAGCTCCGGCGGCATTTGAAATCAGTAATTTTTGAATTCCCAAAGCTTTTAATATGCGAATAGGGAACGTGACATCCTGCAGCGAATAGCCTTCATACAAATGAAAACGCCCCTGCATCACCACCACTTTTTTATTTTCCAGGGTTCCAAAAATTAATTTTCCCGAATGGAATTCGACTGTCGAAACTGGAAAATTGGGTATGTCAGAATAATCAACCTCTCGTTCAATATTGATATGTTGCACTAATTGTCCAAGTCCCGTCCCAAGAACGATTCCGATTTCAGGATTTTGAAACCCTTTTTGTTTTAGAAAATCTACTGTTTCCTTTATTGTTTCAATATTCATTTCTATAAAATATTTTATAAATGATTAATTTAAGCGACAGTCCCCTGACAGCTGCTTCCGGCACCTGCAGTGCATCCATAGCAATGCTGTGATATTAAAATAGTCCTGTCGGTCAGACTTTCTTCGTTGAATTGGGAGATGTGCTTTTCGGCAGATGCCACTTTTAAACCTAACATCTGGTTAAAGTCACAATCGTACAACCAACCGTCATAACTTACCGAAATGGTATTTGTACACATGACATTTGCGACTGCATTCGGGTTGAATGCTTCCACTAAAGCATACATATAATCCTCATAATTATCAGAGCTGATCAGATAATCCAGAAAACGACTGATGGGCAAATTAGTGATTGCAAACAGAGAATTAAATTCGACATCAAAATCTTCTTTCAAGGCTTTCTTAAAATCATTTTCCAATGCTTGCTGGTCGGTTGGCAAAAAGGCGCCGGATGGATTGTACACCAAATCGAGTTTCAATCTACTGTCCGGCATTCCATAACCTACCTTGTTCAGCATTTGCAATGCCTCGATAGATTTGTCAAAAACACCATCTCCACGCTGTTTGTCGGTTTTTTCCCTTTTGTAATAAGGTAAGGAGGAAATTACATGAATATTATGCTTGGCAAAGAACTCGGGTAAATCGTTGTACTTTTTATTGGCCAAAATTATCGTCAAATTGGACCTGACAATAAAGTCTTGGACACCCAATTTAGAAGCTTCTTCTACAAACCATCTGAAATTCGGGTTCATTTCTGGGGCGCCACCCGTCAAATCCAATGTATGAACTCCGGTGTTTTTTATCACCTCCAAGCACTGTTGCATGGTTTCCACGGTCATAATCTCCTTTCGATCCGGACCCGCATCAACATGGCAATGCGCGCAAACCTGATTGCACATATAGCCCACGTTAAGTTGCAGAATCTCAATTTTTTTTGGTCGCAAAGGAAACTGGCCGACCGATTTTATTTTATCTGAAAAAGTCGGCATAGAGCCTTCTTTAAAAATCCCACCCGATAAAATTTCGAGCTGTTTTTCTGTTTTTGAAAGTTCGCTATGTTTGGCTTGTAATGACTTTAACATCGTTTTTAAAATTTAAATTCTAATGAACTACATCGAAAGTTTATCGTATTTGTTCATCATTTGAACACTATGCACAAGCGTTGCACCTCCGCGAATGGCCGCTGCTACATGAACGGCTTCCATCATTTCTTCCTTGGTTATCCCTCGCTTCAATCCGTCACCTGTATAGGCATCGATACAATAGGGACATTGCACGGCATGTGAAACGGCCAAAGCGATCAACGATTTTTCACGGGCCGACAAACTCCCCTCTTCGAACACTTTGCCATAATAATCAAAAAATTTCTCGCCTAACTCTTCGTTCCAATCGGATATTTTTCCAAATTTTTTAAGGTCAGCGGGATCGTAATATGTTTTTTCCATCTTATTTCAATTATTTAGTAAATGTCAATTTATGTTATTTCAAAAATACAACCTTAAAGTATAAAGAGATACGAATAAAGAGGATTTTGGGATTTATAAGTACCCAAAGACAAGGGTCTCCAATCATAAGACGAGCTAACGGTGCCATCCTGACAATTAATTTACATTTTTTTTTGCTCACTTGTAAGCCTAGGTTTTATGATTAAACTTCCTTGGACAGGCTAACTTTACCGCATAAAAAATGAAGACTAAAAACCATGATTTTGACTTATGAGACAAGTCCGCAAAATTTATGACCGCATTTTCAAAAAGAAAGCAGTCCAATTGAGTTATCGGAGAACAAAGAATTGAACTTGGCAAAGTCTGCTACAAATGCATCCCAATACCAGTAAACTTTTAAATTAAATCCTCCTATGTGATAAATGTTACTGACTATAAAATTTTAACTGACAATCTTTGCAGTATAAAATTTATAATTATGGAATATATAGGTTATTTTGCGTCAATCCTTATTGGCGTTGCTTTAGGGCTGATAGGCGGAGGCGGATCGATTCTTACCGTGCCCGTTTTAGTTTATTTATTTACAGTCGAACCCGTATTAGCGACCGCTTATTCGTTGTTTATCGTTGGTTTAACCAGTGCGGTAGGAACCGTTGGCTATTTCAAAAAAGGGTTGGTAAACATAAAAACAGCCATCGTTTTTGGTATCCCGTCCATTATCGCCGTTTTTACAACAAGAGCTTTAATTGTTCCTGCAATACCTAAAGAAATCTTTTCGATAGACAACTTCACACTAACAAAAGACCTCTTTTTAATGTTGTTTTTTGCTTTAATAATGGTTATTGCGTCTTACACCATGATTAAGAAAGACAAAAAAACTGCCGTAGAAGAGGCTGGAGAGCAAAAATTTAATTATCCGCTAATACTTATTGAGGGCGCAATTGTGGGTGTCATTACGGGTCTAGTTGGTGCCGGTGGTGGTTTTTTAATAATCCCTGCTTTGGTCATCCTGAGTAAATTGCCCATGAAGGAAGCCGTAGGGACCTCTCTTGTAATTATTGCCGCCAAATCATTAATAGGCTTTTTTGGTGAAGGTGGAGAAAGTGTCATAAACTGGCAGTTCTTATTCATCATTTCAGGTTTTGCAATTGTTGGAATATTCATTGGAACGGCATTGTCTAAAAAAATAGATGGTAATAAACTAAAACCTGCATTTGGTTGGTTCGTATTGGTAATGGGAATCTATATTATAACAAAAGAGCTCTTCCTGAAATAAACCACCACGCAACATAAAGCACTGAACAACAAGCAATTAATAAAATAACGGGCTTTTTCACATTATAAAATCCCTATGTAACATTAGTCACCAATTTTAATAAAATCATGAACTAATTTTGCTTAATAATTAAAAACTAAAAAAACAAACGATATGTATTTTCAACACATTTACGACAAGAGTCTTGCTCAAGCAAGTTATTTTATTGGCTGTCAAAAAGCAGGAGTAGCCGCGGTAATCGATCCTAAAAGGGATGTAGACACCTATCTCGAAATTGCCAAGCAGAACAATATGAAAATCACTCATATTTTAGAAACACACATACATGCCGATTTTCTTTCCGGATCTCGAGAATTGGCCGCTTTAACCGGAGCAGAAATGTACCTTTCGGCTGAAGGCGGACCAGATTGGAAATATGAATTCCCTCATATTGACGTAAAAGATGGTGATGTTTTAAAAGTAGGGAACTTAAAAATAGAAGTAGTTCACACGCCCGGACATACCCCGGAAAGCATCAGTTTTCTGTTAACAGATACGCCTGCCAGCGATGAACCTGTAATGCTGTTCACCGGTGACTTTGTATTTGTTGGTGACGTGGGAAGACCTGACTTGCTAGAAAAAGCAGCAGGAATGAAAGGAACTCAAGACATTGGTGCCAAACAAATGTACCAATCCATCAATAAATTCGATGCGCTACCCGATTATATTCAAGTATGGCCAGGCCATGGGGCAGGTTCCGCTTGCGGAAAAGCATTGGGAGCAGTACCAAGCACCACTGTAGGATATGAAAAAATCAGAAACTGGGCATTTCAACATAAAAACGACGAAACGGGATTTGTAAAATATTTATTGGAAGACCAACCGGAACCACCTAAGTATTTTGCGATGATGAAACACTTGAATAAAGTGGACCGTCCGTTGCTTACTGCCGTTCCAAAATTAAAAAAACTGGACTACGCTGAATTAGCTGCAGCGCTAGCCAAAGGGATTAAATTGATTGACGCCAGAGATAAAACAGAATTTTCTAAAGGATTTATTCCGGGAAGCATCAACATACAAGGGAACAATTCATTTGCCACTTGGGCGGGATGGTTTCTAAGCTATGACGAACCTTTCATCTTGCTTGCCGATGAATCGCAACTGGATGATCTTACCAGAAAACTAATGAGAATTGGACTGGATAACATTCAAGGCTACATTCCTTCTACAAAAATATGGGAAGAAAACGGCGGTTCTTTAGAGACAGTGAATCAAATCACATTGGAAGAATTTAAAACCTTACAACAAGAAAAAGACGTTCAAGTGGTTGACCTTCGTGGTGTCGCTGAATACAATGCCGGTCATATCAAGGGAGCAGACAATGTATTTGTAGGTACTTTGCCTAGCAATCTGGACAAGGTCAGCAAAGACAAAAAAGTGTTAATCCATTGTCAGGGTGGTGACAGAGCCTCTATTGCCTATTCATTGTTAGCAAAGAATGGCTATAAAAATGTGTTCAACTATTCTCCTGGAATGAATGAATGGATTAGCAAAAACAACCCTATTGAGTACTAAAAAAACTCAATTGTGATTTGAATTTGCAAAAAAATATATTTTCAAAAAAACACAACACAAATGGAAAATTTAATAAAAAAAGGTGCGTTCCTTGTAGATGTTCGCACTCCTGAAGAATTCGCAGAAGGTCATGTAAAAGGATCAACCAACATTCCTTTGGATCAGGTCGTGAATCAATTGGCTAAGTTTAAAGATAAAGAGCACATTATTGTTTTCTGCCGAAGCGGAAATCGCAGCGGTCAAGCCAAAATGATTTTGGAACAAAATGGTTTCAAAAACGTTACAAACGGCGGTACTTGGCAAGATGTAAACGAGGCGATGGGTCAATAAACAGCGGTGCCATTAAGATAGTGTGCAGTTTAAAACAAGAAATTTTTTGTTTTAAACTGCACACTTATTTATTCACCAATCGAAATTTGATGTGAATAAAACCAATTTTATTTTGATGTGTTTAAAAAACACTAAAGCCATAAAATTGATTTGGATAGAGAAGTAACTTTGATAGTGATGTAAGAAATGCTAATAAGTTTGTAACTTTCCAATGAACAAATACAAACAGACTACTTTTTAAAATTAATCAGAAAAAAAATATGGAAGCGAAAAAAGCACCGAACAAAGACTTAATCTTAAGGGAAAAATTAGCATTACAGCGTACTATATTGGCTAATCAATCCACTTTTCTTGCCTTTTTGAGAACCTCAATGTATTTTTTGATTGCGGGTTTGAGTTTGAGAAATTTGTTGAAAATTGAAAATAGTTTACTCATTGAAATAGCATTATTTATTGCTTCATTTTTCATTTTTATTTATGGGACCGTCAACTATTTCAAGCATAAAAAATCCATATTAGAAAACAAAAAGCACATCGGTGAGTACCAGCTGGAATATTACAAATTATAGAGGCGTAACTCTTTATAGTTTTTTAACAGCTACATCATCCGAAGGCTAAACTGGAAAAAAGACCAAACTATTTTTGAATTTAAAAATAAAGGCAAGACAACAATTGGAAATGAAGAATACAAAACTCGGGCTGAGGGAAAATTGGAAACAGTTTAGCCTTTTGATTATCGTAAATGCCTTCGTCGGTGGAATGATTGGAATGGAAAGAACCATAATTCCAAAATTTGCCGAGATTGAATTTGGCATTGCTTCAAAAACGGCCATCCTGTCTTTTATAGTTGCCTTTGGGATTACAAAAGCGATAACTAATTATTTCGCGGGCAAAGTGGCGAATCGTTTTGGCAGAAAAAATTTGCTTTTATTTGGTTGGATTCTCGCCATACCAATTCCCTTTATTTTGATCTATGCGGAATCTTGGAACTGGGTGATTTTTGCCAATATCCTGTTGGGTATCAGTCAAGGACTTACTTGGAGCAGTACGGTGGTGATGAAAATTGATTTGGTTGGAGAAAAAGATCGCGGACTGGCGATGGGACTCAATGAATTTGCCGGCTATTTTGCCGTTGGCCTAGTCGCTTTCCTATCAGGCTATATCGCCCAAAAATACGGAATTACGCCCTACCCTTTTTACCTGGGGATTGGAATTTCCATAATTGGTTTTTTACTGACTCTGTTTTTTGTGAAAGACACCAGACAATTTGTACACCAAGAGAACACAACCAACAAAACCGAAAAATTAGGGAATATTTTCCTGGAAACCACATTCAAAAACAAAACCTTAAGTTCCGTAACGCAAGCGGGATTAGTTAACAACCTCAATGACGGCATGATTTGGGGACTGTTGCCTATTGTGTTGCTTTCCTTGAATTATGATTCTCAGAATATTGGAATCATAACCGCCATCTACCCTACTGTTTGGGGGTTTGGACAACTGATCACCGGAAAAATGTCAGATGTCTATTCGAAAAAAAAGATGCTCTTTTGGGGAATGTTACTTCAGGGAATAGCGATCCTCTTTATCCCTTTTGCAGATGAGTTCTATCAGTTGGCCGCCATTTCAGCATTTTTGGGTTTGGGAACGGCCTTGGTCTATCCTACCTTTTTGTCCGCTATCGCACAGGCCACCAATCCGCATCAAAGAGCGGAAAGCATTGGCACCTTCAGACTTTGGAGGGATTTAGGATATGCGATAGGTGCAATTATCTCAGGAATAACGGCCGATTTATTTGGAGTCAATTATGCCGTAATACTAATAGGAATCATCACGATTGTATCGTCCCTGATTATTGAAATTAGAATGCCGAAAGACAATTTATAAAATAACAACCCTCTAAAACGGAGTCAAAAACCATCTCTTTTAGGAAGTAAAAATTTAAAAAAATGAACTGGAAAAAACCAAAAAAATCTACTATTCAAAATATTCTTTTTATCGTATTTATAGCATTACTGTTGTTCAGTCCTTTGGGCACTTTTGTGAAAATACAATTAAACCGCTTAATTGCCTTTTCGCCCAAAACAATTGCCGTGATGGATCAAAAAAAACTGTCTAGCTATCAATGGCAACTAGTGGACGCCTCCGGAAAGCATGTGTCATTAGAAGAATACAGAGGGAAAGTAATATTCATTAATTTCTGGGCCACATGGTGCCCGCCCTGTATTGCAGAAATGCCTAGTATGCAGAAGTTATATGCCGACTATCAGGACAAAATGGTCTTTTTGTTTGTTACTACTGACTCCTTTGAAAAGGGAAATGCTTTTTTAGTCAAAGAAAACTTAACGCTTCCTATCTATCAGTCGGTTTCAAATCCTCCTGCAGATATGGATTCGGCAACGATCCCCGCCACTTATCTCATCGATCAACAAGGAAATGTGATTTTGGCCAAAATTGGAACTGCAAATTGGAATAGTGATTCGTTCAGGGAAACGTTAGACGAGTTACTGAAAAAATAATTCCAATGAGAAGACCACTTTAAAACTGGCAAAAAAACCAGGCTGCAGAAAAAGCACATGGCCAATCCTAATTGCAGCTGAATCGCTTAAAAGTGGTCCAGAAAACCGACCCCTTTTTTATCTGCTGATATTTTAATATTTTCTAATATTAATAAGTAGCTACTCTATAAAATAAGATTAAAACAGGACAATTTATCTCCTTTATGTGCTTTTTTAGCTGTTTTTTTTCCTTGTGTGACATAAGTTACATGTTTTATCTTTTTTTAAAGTGAATTTTACATTATTAAAAAAAATATATGGGAATTTTAGAATTAATCAGAGAACCTTGGCCGTGGTACATTGCAGGACCATTAGTTGGACTTACAGTTCCGGCTTTATTAATCATTGGAAACAAATCATTTGGTATTAGCGCCTCATTACGTCACACTTGCGCGATGTGCTTGCCGGCAAATATTAAGTTTTTCCAATACGATTGGAAAAAAGAAATTTGGAATATGTTTTTCGTATTCGGTATTTTATTGGGGGGTGTTATTGCATTCAGTTTTTTATCAAATCCAGATCCAATTATTATTAATGCCAACCTAAAGACAGAATTAGCGAGCTACGGAATCACAGAAATCTATGGAATGTTACCGGAACAGTTATTCTCTTGGGAAAATTTGTTTACACTTAAAGGATTTTTCATGATGGTCATTGGTGGCTTTTTCATTGGTTTCGGTTCTCGTTATGCGGGAGGTTGCACCAGTGGTCACTCTATTTCCGGTTTGTCAAATTTACAAATGCCGTCGCTTATAGCAACGTGCTGCTTCTTCGTTGGCGGATTGATTATGGCTAATCTTATTTTACCATTTATCCTTTCACTTTAAAATAATAATTATGAATATCAAAGATCAAAATACAGATTTCGAAACTCGTTCCTTAGACACCGTTTGTATCAACGAGAGTCAATTAGAACATAAATGGCACCACAATTTAAAATACCTAGTCATCGGTATACTGTTTGGTATCGTTTTTATCAAAGCCGAAGTAATTAGCTGGTATCGCATTCAGGAAATGTTCCGTTTTCAATCTTTTCATATGTATGGCATCATAGGAAGTGCCGTTGTGGTAGGGATGATATCCGTTTTCCTGATAAAAAAATTCAATATCAAAACCATTTATGGCGAAAAAATTGAATTCCATGACAAAACATTCAACAAAGGCCAAATTTACGGCGGACTCATCTTTGGACTGGGTTGGGCTATAACAGGAGCTTGTCCTGGCCCATTGTTTGCACAAATTGGAACTGGCGCAACTGTCATGATCGTTACTCTATTGTCTGCTGTTGCGGGAACTTGGATATATGGATATTTTAGAGATAAACTGCCTCATTAAAAAAGTATGAATCCAGAAAAACAAAATATAGCCCAATTTAAATCGCTGGTAAAAAGGCTGGCCTATCTGTTTACGACTATTATTTTCATAGTAATGGTATTGTTTTTATTTTTGTTCTTCAATTCATCAGTCATCTCTTTGTTTCAAAACAGCGGGCCGGATTTGGATTCCCTTTACGTTGAAGCAGAAAAAAAGGTGCTGCTGCAGAATGAAATGGCAAAAGTTTGGCGACCTGCTGATATTAATCTAATAACCGATGCAACTTTAAAGCAAGAAGTGGAATATGGCAAAGATTTAATTGCACATACCGCCAAATATTTGGGTCCAAATGGCAGTGTGAAACAAATCAGTAATGGTATGAATTGCAACAATTGCCACTTGGATGCCGGCACAAAAGTTTGGGGGAATAATTATGGTTCCGTTTATTCTATGTACCCAAAAATGAGATCAAGAAGCGGACAGGTCGAAAACCTTTACAAAAGGGTTAACGATTGCATGGAAAGAAGCTTAAATGGCCAACATCTCAAAGAAGATGACAGGGAAATGAAAGCCATGATCGCTTACATTGAATACATTGGCAGCAATGTTCCCAAAGGACAAAAAGCGCATGCTTCCGGAATTTATGATTTAGAATATTTGGACAGAGCTGCTGACCCTGGAAAAGGAAGGACGTTGTATGACGCCAAGTGTGCCAGTTGCCATCAAGTAAATGGTCAGGGAATACTCGCTGCAGATAAGAAAGAATATACATATCCCCCGCTTTGGGGTGCTAATTCCTATAATAGTGGCGCGGGATTATTCAGAATCAGTCGTTTTGCAGGTTATATAAAATACAATATGCCCCTGGGTGCAACCTATGAAAACCCTCAATTATCAGATGAAGAATCTTGGGATATTGCGGCCTATGTAGAAAGCCTGGACAGACCGTCAAAAGATTTAAGCAAGGATTGGCCTAAAATCGCCAAGAAACCTATAGACCATCCCTTTGGTCCTTATGCGGATAGTTTTAGCGAAACGCAACACAAATATGGGCCATTTAAACCCATAAAAAAGGAAAAAAAGAAAATGGAGGAGGCTGAGGAGAAATTGAAATCTAAAACATAAAACAAATGAAAATTCTAAAACTAAC
>NZ_DATBVQ010000175.1:0-33186 GCF_036515215.1 Flavobacterium sp. | reverse complement strand
TCCAGCCCGCCATATTAAAGGTCTTGCTCAAAGAATTCAGTTCCAGAGCCACATCTTTCGCTCCATCAACCTGCAACAAACTCATCGGATTATCATTCAAAACAAAACTATACGGATTGTCATTGATTAATAATATTTGGTGCTTTTTGGCGAAAGCCACAAACTTTTCAAATAAGGCAATACTCCCTCGGGCTCCAGTTGGCATGTGCGGATAGCCAATCCACATTATTTTTACTTTAGTCAAATCTAATTTTTCCAAGCCTTCAAAATCGGGTTCCCAATTGGTTTCTTCTTTCAAATCGTAATAAACAGGCACCGCTCCCACCAAATTAGTTACCGAAGTATAGGTAGGATAACCCGGATTTGGGATCAAAACCTGATCGTCTTCATTCAGGAAAGCAAGTGAAATGTGCATGATTCCTTCCTTGGACCCCATCAAAGGCAAAACTTCAGTATTGGGGTTCAAATCCACATTATAGTTACTTTTATAAAAATCAACCATTCCTTTTCTCAATTCAGGCAATCCTTGATAACTTTGATAACCATGAGCATTTTCATCCTGCATTGCAAGAACCACTGCATCAATAACTTCTTGTGAAGGTTGTAAATCAGGGCTTCCAATTCCCATATTAATGATCGGCTTCCCTTCTGATGCCAATTGTCTCACTTCTCTCAACTTAGATGAGAAGTAATATTCCTCGACGGTATCTAACCTCTTTGCGGTTGTAATCATGGTTTTGTATTTTTATATTCGCCTAATACTTTAAAGTATTCTGCCATTATCTCTAATAATGATTTTGCTTTTGAATAGTCCGCATATTTTTCGAAAGTAACATCTACAAAAAAGGAATATTTCCATGGGGTTTCAATTTTTGGCAAGGACTGTATTTTGGTTAAATTCATTTTACAATCGCTCATTACATTTAAAATTGCCGCTAAACTTCCTCTCTTATGATCGAGTTCAAATTTTAAAGAAGCCCTGTTTATTTCATCTTCTGCCACAAATGAATTCTCCTTTTTAATAATAACAAAACGAGTCATATTGTTTTTTATGGTCTGAATCTCTGGAGCCAAAATTTCCAGCCCATACATTTCGCAGGCTGTTTTACTAGCAATTGCAGCAATCCCTTTTAACTGTTTCTGCTGAATTCTGCGGGCCGTTTCTGCCGTATCCTTGTCCTCAACCAATTTTATATTTGGATACTTTTTCAAGAAATCCATACATTGCAACAAAGCCATCGGATGGGAATGTACCTCAGTAATGTCTTCGATTTTTTGTCCCTTAAGCGCCATCAAATTCTGATGAATCCTTAAATAATGCTCCCCTATTATATGTAAATTATTTTTATCAATCAACGCATAATTTGGTATAATAGGTCCCGCTATAGAATTTTCGATTGCCATAATTGCCTGGTCTGCTTTGCCTGAAAGCAAACTGTCAACGAGTTCTTCAAAAGACAGACATTCATCGACCACCACTTCTTGTTCATAATATTCTTGTGCCACCTGATGATGGAACGAACCTTTTATGCCCTGTATTGCTATTTTCGCATTCATATGACCAATTTTAAGCAAAAAAAAATCCCGATTTTCATCGGGATTGTATATTTATAATTATCAATTTAATTTTCTAATTAAATAACCATACGACAATCCCTACCTTCTTTCCAGAAGAAATAATAAGTATTGCTAAAATAAAATCGGTTATTCAACATTATGATGTCTGTTTTTGTAATAATTTCTATGCGAATGTATAAATAATTTTCAGCTATCCAAACAAAAAAAAGAAATTTATCAAACAAAAAAAGAATTCTCTATAAAACTGGTTTTTAATTACATAATAATTAAAAAAAGCCCTGCAAAACACCATTTAAGCAACTACGCCTAAGCGGCTTCCATAACAAAAACAGCCGTTTTTGTTTGAAATAAATTTACCCAAATATATTACGCAGTTAAAGCTGTCGAGAGCCATTTTTTGCCTTCAGAAATTCGGGTGATCAGCATTGCCGAAACCACATCACCGTTAGCATTCAACAAAGTGGCCATTGGATCCACCAAAGTACCCACGATCATGGCGGCGGGCAAAGCTTGCTCCATTGGAAAACCATAGATCGTAATAGCCAGAATTTCTCCTATATAACCTCCATTTGGTATCCCGCCCTCAACCACTGATACGACAACGGTAATCCCTATAGCCACCAGTAATGTACTGGGATCCGTAAAATCTTTTCCAAACATGGCAAAAATGACTGCAATTTTTATAATTGATGACATACTCGAGCCGTCTTTGTGCAAAGGAGCGCCAAGCGGAATCGCAATGTTGCGTATATGTGCCGGTATCTTCATTTTCTCTGCCGCTTCCAAGTTCGCAGGAATTGTAGCAATACTGCTGCAAGTCCCCAATGCCGTCAATGCAGGAGTTATATTGTTACCCCAAAAAACTTTTACACCATTTTTCCCTCCTCCCAAAAAAGCGTACAAGCTAAAGAACACCACGAAATAGAATGCACATACTGCATAGTAAAGCCCCAAAGGTTTTGCATACGCTCCAAATAATTGCGGTCCAAATATCCCTACCTGATAAGCAAAATAGGCACCTAATCCCACTGGTGCAGTTTTCATGATTATATGCAGTAATTGCTTCATCACCTCATTCCCTGAATTTAGAAAAGTTCTAAAACCTTCTCCTTTTTCTCCAGAGCGCAAACTGGCAAAGCCTATCAGAAAAGAAAATATAATTAATGCCAGCATGCTTTTTCGTGAAAGCAATTCGTAAAAGTCATTAGCCGTAAGCAACTGGGTAATTTGTGAACCACCACTAGCACTTTGCATACTCTCCAACGGTATTTTTGAAATGATAATGTCTTGATGAATCGGAAAAAGCAACACTCCTATTATCATCAGTATGGCAGAAACAAGTACGGTGCTTAAAAACACTCCGATGACAACCACAAACAACTTCCCCAATTTTTCCGACCTCTCTAAACTGGCGATGGAAGAAGCAATAGTAAAGAAAACCAATGGGATGATGGCCGTAAAAAGCAAATTCAGGAATATGTCCCCGAGCGGTTTTATAACTTCTACTTCTTCGCCAAAAACCAATCCTAATATACTCCCCGCAGTTATTCCGCATAATAACCAAATAATACTACTATACGTTTTAAATAAACTGTCTGACTTTATCCCTTTTTTATTCATCCTTTTATTTTTTTATAAATATATTAATCTAATCGATGTTTTTTCTAATATATATAAAAAAAAACATCCATATAATAGGGATGTTTTTATAAATATAAATTTAGTGCTTTTCTAAAAGTTTTTTGAAATTCCAATATTAAAACTATTTCCAAAGGAAAAAGCAAAACCTGTTGTTTTATTTTTTGCTGCAGTATCATCTTTAATTGAACTATAATCAATTCCTCCAATTGAAAAATTTAGTCCAAAGCTTTTTTTCAAATCTATAAAAACTGCTGGTGTAATACCAAAATACAATCCACTAGATTTAAATGATGTAGAGAGCGGATCACTAATTGATGTTTTATTTGCTAACATTCCTGCCGATAAATCAGCATATGCAGAAAAAACTCCCCCTAAAGGTTTTGAATATCTCAAGAAAGCTCCAAGCTGAAGTTGGTTGTACTTGTTATCATATGTATTACCAGAAATTGAAGTTTTATAACTCTGAATATTGGATTCAATACCAACTGTCATATTCTCCAAAAACTGATACCCCACTTTTGGAGAAAAATTGAAATAGTTTTGTTTCGATTCATTTCCCAAGGAACTGTTTTTTTGAGAATTAAATCCAATATTTCCTGCTACCAAAACACTCCCTTTTTGGGCATTTGCAAAACTAAAAATGGCTAATACAAGAATAACTAATGTTTTTTTTATAATGAATTATTTAAATTTAAATAATTATTTAACAAAAATAATGCCGTATTTTAACAAGAATACACTTAGTCTGTTTAATATCGAAAAAAAGGCGCCTCAAGTTCAAAACAAATTTTAGTATTCGATAAATTTTCTGTTTACTTTTGCAACAAACAAAATTCCATGTCAATAGAAGTTAATAACATATCGAAAAGTTATGGTGCCCAAAAAGCACTTGACAACGTTTCATTTTCGATAAAAAAAGGAGAAATAGTTGGTTTCTTAGGCCCAAACGGTGCCGGAAAATCAACTTTAATGAAAATATTGACAACGTATATACGTTCTGATGAAGGTACCGCAATGGTTAACGGACATGACATAACTACAGAACAAAAAGCCGTACAGCTTTCCATTGGTTATTTACCGGAACACAATCCTTTGTATTTGGACCTGTACGTAAGGGAATATTTGGCTTTTAATGCCGACGTATATAAAGTATCTAAATCCCGCATAGAAGAAGTAATTCAACTGACGGGATTAAGCACCGAAAGCCATAAAAAAATAGGGCAGCTATCCAAAGGTTACCGTCAGCGTGTGGGATTGGCCAATGCGTTATTGCATAATCCCGATGTTTTGATATTGGATGAACCCACCACAGGTTTAGACCCGAATCAATTGATTGAAATCCGTAATGTGATTAAAAATGTAGGTAAAGACAAAACCGTTTTCCTTTCCACACACATCATGCAGGAAGTGGAAGCCATTTGCGATCGTGTGATTATTATCAATAACGGTAAAATCGTGACCGATAAAAAACTGGACAACTTAATTTCTGAAAACAAGGAACAAGTTATCGAGGTGGAATTTGATTATAAAATAGAAGAACAGGCGATTGCTAAGATCGAAAACCTTACTTCTTACAAAAACACCCATGACATGATTTGGGAATTGACCTTTACAACTGACAAAGACATGCGCCCTGCTGTTTTTGATTTTGCTGCTGCAAATGGTTTAAAGACTTTGCAACTCAATCAGAAAAACAAAAACCTGGAGGCAATTTTCAGGGAAATCACGAAGTAAGTTGGCAGTATCTTAGTGAGCAGTTCGGTTTACGTCTAAAAAAGGGAGCTCGTTTAAATTTTATTTAAACGAGCTTTTCAATAGTTATTCAATTTGATCTATGATTTAGGCAAAGGAGCTCCTACTGCAATATCGCAACGATGTCCAGTTTTCCCGTGGGCCGGATTCATACCTTCGGGAGTTTCAGTATCGGCAGCAGCCGTTGACAATAAAGCCGGCACAGCTTGCTGGACGGTGTAATCTTTTGGTTCTGTAGTCGCCGAATTCACCTCAGTAGTTGTCGCAGTTGCTTTTGGATCTGAATTTAAAGGGGCCCCAACGGCTATATCGCAACGGTGGTTTTTCTCCCCATGCGGTGGATTCATCCCCTTAGCTGTAATAGTTTTAGCGTCTACCACAGAAGCTGTCGTTGCTTGATTATTTTCATGAAAAAAATTATGCGTTTGAGCCGCTGGCGTTTGAGCCGCTTGATTTTGCATGGCTGCTGCAGTTTGTTGGGTAAAGGGAACTATAGTCCTCGCATCAGGTTGTGCTTGTTGAGCCTCTTCGTTTTTACAAGAGGTCAATGTTATGGCAGCCACTAAAAGAATAAAATATAAGTGTTTCATTTTGAATGTTTTATGGTTGTAATATCAAATATAAGGTTTTAATATTAACTACCCAAAGACTATTTTACCATTCTAATTAAACTTCAATCCGATATGAATGGCGGCAGAGTAATTCTTAAAGAAGCTTTCTCCCTCACTAATGCCAAAATCAACAAAACAAGTTCTGATTTCATTGTTTTGCTTTTTCCTTTTAGCAAAAACAAAAAAAATACCCGACAGTTGTATAAAACTTGTCGGGTATTTCAAAACAGTTTTACTTTTATTTTTAAAAAACCTTAGCCGCTATTTGTCTGATATTCTCTGATTTCCCCATAGAATAATAATGCAGTACGGGAACTCCGGCAGCTTTTAGTTCCAAAGATTGCTGAATAGCCCACTCGATTCCTACTTGTCTGATGTCTGCATTATTTTTACACTTATCCACGGCATCGATCAAATCTTCAGGCAAATCAATTCTGAAAATTTGTGGCAATACTTGTAAATGTCTTTGCACAGCAATTGGTTTAATTCCAGGAATAATAGGAACGGTAATTCCCATTGCCCTTGCCTTTTCAACAAACTCAAAATACTTTGCATTGTCAAAGAACATTTGGGTCACCACATAATCGGCTCCCGCATCCACTTTTTCTTTCAATCGTTTTAAATCGGAAATCAAAGAGGGTGATTCCAAATGTTTTTCGGGATAACCCGCAACACCGATACAAAAATCAGCCTTATTATCAATGTGCATCACATCATGTAAATATTGGCCCTTATTCAATTGATTAATTTGTTGAACCAAATCAACCGCATAGTTATTTCCTCCTGTTTTTGGAATAAAAGATTGTTCGTCCTTCATAGCGTCACCACGCAAGGCCATCACGTTGTCTAAACCCAAATAATGACAATCAACCAATAAATACTCGGTTTCCTCCTTGGTAAATCCTCCACAAAGCACATGTGGAATGGTGTCTACATTGTATTTGTGTTTTATCGAAGCACAAATACCCAAGGTTCCTGGGCGCATTCTGGTCAGCCTCTTATCTAACAAACCATTGCCTTTATCAACGTAAATATATTCTTCTCGAGAAGTAGTTACATCAATAAATGGCGGTTTGAACTCCATCAGCGGATCGATATTGTCATACAATTCCTGAATACCTTTTCCTTTTTGGGGCGGGATTATTTCGAAAGAGAACAATGTCTTTCCTTTTGCGTCTTCTATATGTTGTGTTACTTTCATTATTAAGTCTTAAAGTTTGAATGTCAAAAGTCGAAAGTCAAATCCATTATAGACTTTATGACTTTTGACTTTCAGACTAAATTAATCCGCTATATTTGGGTTCAGCCATTTTGTGGCCACCTCTGTTGGAATACTTCTTCGTTTTGCGTAATCAATAACTTGGTCTTCTTTTATTTTTCCAAGTCCAAAATACTTGCTTTCCGGGTTTCCGAAATAATATCCAGAAACAGATGATGCCGGCCACATTGCCATGCTCTCGGTCAACGTCACTCCTATTTCTTGTTCTACATTTAGTAATTTCCAAATAGTTGGTTTTTCTAAATGGTCAGGACAAGCGGGATATCCCGGCGCAGGGCGGATTCCTTCGTAATCTTCGGCAATCATCCCTTCACTTGTCAATGCTTCATCCGCCGAATAACCCCAAATTTCCTTACGTATTTTTTCGTGCAAATATTCGGCAAAAGCTTCCGCAAAACGATCCGCCAATGCTTTGACCATAATCGAATTGTAATCGTCTAAATCTTTTTCGAATTCAGCTGCCCACTCATCAACCCCAAAACCAGTAGTGACACAAAAAGCACCCATGTAATCTATTTTACCACTGTCTTTTGGAGCAATAAAATCAGACAAAGCGATGTTTGGCGCACCTTTTGTTTTTTGTGATTGTTGGCGTAACGTTAGGAATTTCTCCAACACCTTACCGCTTTCGTCACGCAATTCGATATCATCATCGTTCACTTGATTCGCGGGGAAAATTCCATAGATTCCTTTGGCTGAAAGTTTCTTTTCTTTCAAAATAACTTCCAACATTTCCTGTGCATCCGAAAAAACGGACATTGCTTGTTCACCTACTACCTCATCAGTTAAAATTGCGGGGTATTTCCCAAACAATTCCCAAGTTCTAAAGAATGGAGTCCAGTCAATGTAAGGAACCAAAACATCTAAATCTACTTCAATTACTTGTTCGCCTATTACATTTGGTTTAACCGGGTTGTAACTCTCCCAATCCAATTGCAATTTATTTTTACGAGCTTGCTCAATGGTCAGGAAATTTTTGTCGCGCGAACGATTCAAAAACGTTTCCCTAAACGCATCATACTCTGCCCTAATGTCACTTGCATATATTTTATTTTCACTGTTCAATAAATTTCCAGCCACCGTCACGGCTCTTGAAGCATCATTTACGTGAATTACTGTTTCTCTATATTGTGGTGCAATTTTCACTGCAGTATGTGCGCGAGATGTGGTAGCACCGCCAATCATTATTGGAATTTTCAATCCTTTTTTATCTAATTCTTTGGCGAGAAATACCATCTCATCCAGCGAAGGTGTAATCAATCCGCTCAATCCTATGATGTCAACATTGTGCTCTATTGCTGCTGCTATAATTTTCTCTGGAGCAACCATGACACCTAAATCGATGATTTCATAATTGTTACAAGCAAGCACTACGCTTACAATGTTTTTACCAATATCATGTACATCTCCTTTTACCGTCGCCATCAGGATTTTACCATTCCCCTGCTTGTCGCCAACCTGTTTGCTCTCTTCTATAAAAGGTAAAAGGTAAGCAACCGCTTTTTTCATCACCCTTGCTGATTTTACAACCTGCGGTAAAAACATTTTCCCAGAACCAAATAAATCCCCAACCACATTCATCCCAGTCATCAAGTTGATTTCGATAACTTCAATAGGTTTTGTTGCTACGAGTCTGGCTTCTTCAATATCTAAAAGAATAAATTCATCAACTCCCTTTACCAAGGAATGTGTCAATCGTTCCTGAATAGTTCCAGAGCGCCATTCTTGAATTGCCTTTTCATTACTCTTTACATCTCCTTTTACGTTTTCAGCAAAATCCAATAGTCTTTCAGTGGCATCGTCTCTTCTATTCAGAATTACATCTTCAACGCGTTCCAATAAATCTTTTGGAATCTCGTCATAAATAGAAAGCATTTCTGGATTTACGATTCCCATCGTCATTCCGTGTTGAATCGCATGGTACAAGAAAACCGAATGCATCGCTTCCCGAACGGTATCATTTCCTCTAAACGAGAATGAAACATTACTCACGCCACCACTTATGTGTGCATGAGGCAAATTCTCCCGAACCCATTTTGTTCCTCTAAAGAAATCCAATGCATTCAAGCGATGTTCTTCCATTCCTGTCGCAACTGGAAATATATTTAAATCGAAAATAATGTCCTGTGGAGGAAAGCCCACTTTGTTCACCAGAATATCGTACGAACGTTGGCAAATTTCTATTCGACGCTCGTAATTATCAGCTTGTCCAGTTTCATCAAAAGCCATAATAATCGCCGCTGCTCCGTATCGCTTAATCAATTTGGCGTGATGGATAAATTGTTCCTCGCCTTCTTTTAATGAAATTGAGTTTACGACACTTTTGCCCTGCACAACCTTAAGTCCAGCTTCGATGATATCCCATTTTGAACTATCAATCATGATAGGCACACGAGAAATATCGGGTTCGGCAGCAATCAGATTCAGGAATTTTGTCATGGCGTATTCGCCATCCAGCATTCCCTCGTCCATATTAATATCGATGATTTGCGCGCCGCCTTCCACTTGCTCTTTTGCAATGCTCAGTGCCTCTTCGTATTTTTCTTCCTTAATTAACCGAAGGAATTTTCTAGAACCCGTTACATTGGTACGTTCCCCAATATTCACAAATACGCTGTCCGGCGTAATGATTAAAGGCTCTAATCCCGATAATACAAGGTTTCTTCTAGTTTCTGCTTGTGCCATTTTAATTTTGTTTGATCCTGCGCGATTTCAGCAAACGTGCAGGCTTCGTATATCTTATAATTATTTTGGGCGTGACCCAAAAAGGGTCGGGCTATTCGCTGCAAGTCCTCGCTCTTCCTTCGTCAGGCTGTGGGCTTTTCGCTGCTATCCCTCACGCGGGCATTCTTAGTTACATTGTTGCTGTTGATACTCTCGGTTTATAATCCTTTGCGATATCAGCAATCAACTTAATGTGTTCTGGCGTTGTTCCGCAACAACCGCCTATGATATTGACTAAATTATCGTCTAAATAACTCTTAATTTGAGATTGCATTTCCTGTGGCGTTTCGTCGTATTCTCCAAAAGCGTTTGGCAATCCTGCATTAGGATGTGCCGACACATTGAATGAAGTATTTTGTGACAAAGTCTGTAGATAGGGCTTCAACAAATCAGCTCCAAGAGCGCAATTGAATCCTACACTCAACAACGGAATATGTGACACCGAAACCAAAAAAGCTTCTACGGTTTGCCCTGAAAGTGTTCTTCCTGAAGCATCGGTAATCGTTCCCGAAACCATGATGGGAATATCTATATTGCGTTCGTCTTTGACTTCTTCTATCGCAAAAAGTGCCGCTTTAGCATTTAAGGTGTCAAATATGGTTTCTACCAATAACACATCACTTCCTCCATCGATTAAAGCTTCTACTTGTTGCTTGTACGCTATGCGCAAGTCGTCAAACGTTACTGCTCTGTAACCCGGATCATTTACATCTGGTGACATACTTGCCGTTCTGTTTGTTGGTCCTATTGAACCGGCAACAAAACGAGGTTTGTCCGGATTTTTGGCTGTAAATTCATCGGCTACTTCACGGGCGATTCTTGCCGATTCGTAGTTGAGTTCGTAGACAATGTCTTCTAGATGATAATCGGCCATTCCGATAGTTGTGCTCGAAAAAGTATTGGTTTCAACAATATCCGCACCCGCCTCGAAATAGGCGGCATGAACCGCTTTGATTGCTTGGGGTTGTGTCAACGACAACAAATCGTTGTTCCCTTTTAAAGAATGTGGAAAGTCTTTGAAACGTTCTCCACGGAAATCCTCTTCAGAGAAGTTGTATCGTTGCAGCATGGTTCCCATTGCTCCATCGAGCACGAGTATGTTTTTTTTAATTGCTTCTTTAATTGATGCCATTTTTCTGTTTTATTCTCGCAAAGACGCAATAGCGCCAAGCTTGGATTATTTCATTCAAATGTTCACAATTGTTACTCTTAGCCCTGATGGTAGCGGCATCCTTTTATTCTGGTGTCCAGAATAAAAGATATAGCGTACAGCAGGAAGGCTGATGGCAAAAATGCCAAATCATTCGCTTCTGATACAGAAATGAATTCGGTAACTTAAAATATCGATAAAGTTGTCAGGAAAGGTATTCGGAAATACTATGATAGTATATTTCGTTGTGTTATCTATCTTAGATACTGAAACAAGTTCAGTATAAAGTAGAATTTAGCACCTTCTTTATAGATAAAGGGTTGCTAAGGTTTCATCGGGTCATTCCCTCCGCCTTTCGTGATAACTGTCAATAAATGTATGAACACTGCAAAGTAAAGACATAGCGTTAATACTTGCAAGCATTAACGCCATCTTTTTTTATTACTTTTTGTACAACTTGTTAAACTATGGCTTTTACCACGGCTTTTGGAGCTTCTTTTCGAGTTCCGTCAAATCCGTCAACACCTGAAACTGTAGTATATTTCAATACATAACGTTTCCCTGGATTTATAATTTGGTAGGCTGCCTGACACATTAATGTCGCTTCGTGAAAACCACAAAGAATCAATTTCAGTTTACCCGGATAGGTATTTACGTCACCGATGGCAAAAATCCCTGGAATATTGGTTTGGTAGTCTAAAGCATTGTTTACTTTGATTGCATTTTTTTCGATCTCCAATCCCCAGTTCCCGATAGGCCCTAATTTTGGTGTAAGACCAAAAAGAGGAATAAAGAAATCAGTAGGAATGTTACGGTGCGCTCCATTTTCATCGATATCAATCGACTCAATATGTTCGGCTCCATTTAATCCTACTACCTCAGCTGGCGTAATCATACGAATTTTCCCTGAGTCCTTCAATTCTTGCACTTTTTCAACTGAATCTAATGCTCCACGGAATTCGTTTCTACGGTGAATCAAAGTCACCTCAGAAGCAACGTCAGAAAGGAAAATACTCCAATCCAATGCCGAGTCCCCTCCTCCAGCAATCACCACCCTTTTATCCCTGAACTCTTCCGGATCTTTAATGAAGTATTTAATCCCTCTATTTTCATAGAAATTAATTCCGTCAATAAGTGGTTTTCTAGGCTCAAAACTTCCTAAACCTCCAGCAATAGCTACTACTTTAGCATGAAATTGAGTCCCTTCATTTGAAGTAACGATAAAACTCCCGTCTTCTTGCTTTTCAATTGTTTCAGCACGCTCACCCAAGGTAAAACCCGGTTCGAATTGCTTGATTTGTTCCATCAAATTATTCACTAAATCTCCTGCCAACACATCAGGAAATCCTGGAATATCGTAAATAGGTTTTTTAGGGTACAATTCTGAAAGTTGCCCTCCCGCCTGCGGTAAGGCATCCAAAATATGACATTTTAATTTTAACAATCCTGCTTCAAAAACGGCAAACAAACCAGTTGGTCCGGCTCCTATTATTAGTATATCAGTTTCAATCATCTGTTTATTCTTTATTATTAAGCTTAATTATATTTGGCACAAATTAACGAATGATTTTCATGGTTTTTAATGATAATTATCATGGTTTTTCCTCCCCCCGCCCCTCCTAAGGAGGGGGAGACTGGGTGGAGTTTCATTCGTATGTTTCTGTTCTCTTGACTCTTTTTAATTTTATCTTTTCTCTTTTATTCCTGCTTTTTCAGAGTTTCCGTAATCTCATTCATCTTTCGGACTTTCTCTTCAAAATCACCTTTCAATGTTTTGCGATATTCGTTTAGATTCTCGACCATTTTATTGATGTCCTCCGGAATAACCTCTTCAAAAAACTCTCGCAATCTTTTTGCCGTTGTGGGCGATTTACCGTTAGTCGAAATGGCAATTTTCACGTTCCCTTTGGTTACGATTCCACCCAAATAATAATCACATAATTCTGGCGTATCGGCAATGTTGCAAATCAAATATCTTTCTCGAGACAAATCATAAATTCTTTTATTCACCTTAAGATCATCTGTACAGGCAATTACCATATGCCGTTTTTTCAGCATTTTTTTCTTGAACTCCTTCATGGTCAGCTTTACGGAATCATGCTTATTGACTAAGTCCACCAATTCAGGTAAAAATTGTGTTGCCACTACCTCAACATTAGCATTTGGACTTGATTTTAACAAGAATGACAATTTTTCCAAACCCACATTTCCGCCACCTACGATAAGCACGTTCAGGTTATGCAGTTTTAAAAATATAGGATACAATTCATTACTTTCCATACACCAGTACCTTATTTTGGTTTGATCTTAATTCTTTATAAAACCCTTTCCTTTTCTTGCTGTCACCTACCACTTCACCTATCACAATGATGGCCGGCGAGCTTAATTTATTCTCTGCCACCACCTCTTGGATCGTGTTTATTGTTCCAATCCCAACTTTCTCCTGTGGAGTCGTCCCGTTTTGAATAATCGCCACCGGAATTTCGCCTTTGGATTCGCTTTGGAAAATAGCCACAATTTCATCCAGTTTGCCCATCCCCATCAACACGACAACAGTTGCGGTAGATTGGGCAGCCAATGCGACATCTTTGGATAATTTTCTGGCCGAAGTCGTTCCCGTTATTACCCAAAAACTCTCCGAAACGCCTCTTTTTGTCAACGAAATTCCTTGAGAAGCGGGAACTGCAATAGAAGATGAAATTCCAGGAACTACAAATGTAGGAATTCCAAAGCTTTCCACATACTCTATTTCTTCACTTCCTCTCCCGAAAATAAATGGGTCTCCCCCTTTTAGTCGGACGACATGCCCATAGGTAAGCGCATTGTCAACGATCAGTTGATTGATTTGATCTTGAGTGTATGCGTGACATCCTTTTCTTTTCCCAACGAATATTTTTAATGCCTTATTAGGGGCAAAACTCAATAATTCCTCATTAGCCAAGGCATCATATAAAACCACATGGGCTTCAGCAAGCGCTTTCGCTCCTTTGATAGTAAGCAAATCCGGGTCTCCCGGACCGGCGCCCACTAAGGTTACTTTAGGTTGTACTTTATTTTTCATCTACTAACTCTTTAGCTCTGTATGATTCGATATTTTCAAAAAAGGCAATTGCTTCTTCAATGTATTTTTGCGAAAATGCCTCAGAAGGTTCGTTCTGATTAATTTGCAAAACCAATTCTTTTAGACTCGCTTTTAGATCAATTTTATTGGTCTGGACAAAAACGGTATCAAACAAATCTATTATTCCAGCTTGGTTGTTTGTCTTTTGATTTTCGGAAAGCAATAATGCTTTTGCTCCATTAACATATCCCGCATAGGCATGATAAATGGCATCTGACCATTTTTTGTCTTCGAAAGCTTCCTGAGCGAAAGTCAACTTGTCCTTGGCTTCCAATAATAAGGTGGCCACCAAATCAATCACTACACCAGCACATTCTCCAACGCCAACAGCTTTTACATAATTATCCGCATTTCCCCAATCTACAAAATCAGCCTCGGTAAGGTTTGTTGTATCTGCCAAAGGCTTCAACATTTCATAAAAATATTTTTCGCCTTTATCATCATAATAATTCAAAAAGGATAATTCGCTTCCATTACTTTCAAAATCATTCAAAATATATCGCAGGGCGTCAGGTCCTCTTCTGCTTGGAATTTTGATTACTTTGTCAGAAAATCTTCCACTTCCATTTCCTAATATTCCGCCACCCAAAAGTACCTGAAGCGCAGGAGCCACTAATTTTCCCGCATTGATTGACATTCCTTGAAAACCAATTTCGGACATATTGTGCTGTCCACAGGCATTCATACAACCACTAATTTTGATGGTAATCCCTTTATTATTGCTGTATTGTGGGTATTCCTCTTTTAAAACTCTCTCCAGTTCGACAGCTATACCCGTACTGCTTGCGATACCAAGATTACAAGTATCCGTTCCAGGACAAGCAGTGATATCGCCAGTCGTGTCGTAACCCAATTCCACAAAACCCAGTTTCGCTAATTCTTCATAGAAGAACTCTAAATTCTCTTCCTTTACGTGACGAATCACGATGTTTTGCCTTAGCGAAAAACGCAATTCATTGGCTGCATAATTCTTAATTAAATCAGCTAATAACCTCGCTTTATCAGTGTAGAAATCACCTAAAAGGACTTTGATTCCAATGGCGACATATCCTGTTTGTTTTTGTGGAATTACATTTGATTTTTTCCAAGTCTCAAAAGCATCTTTGTCCTCGATAGTGACTTTTGGGGCGACTAATAAAGGTTCAGAAATTTCACCTTCAAATGCAGTAGTGTCGATTTCGAAACTTTGATAAGACAAGGCTTTTTTCTCTTCGTCCACCAATCTCAAAAATTCCTCACTCCCGATATCCTTTATTAAAAATTTCATACGTGCTTTTAACCTTTTGGCTCTTTCTCCAAAACGGTCAAATATCCTTAGAACCCCTTCGGTTGTTGGAATAATTTGGTTTACAGGAATAAATTCCGAAAGCAATTCGGCATGGCTTGGTTGGGAACCTAATCCACCACCCAACATCACTTTAAATCCTTTTTCGCCATTTACAATTTTTGGGATAAACCCTAAATCATGCAAATAACTCAAGGCGGTATCTTTGTCAGAAGAAGAGAATGATATTTTGAATTTTCGTCCCATTTCCTGGCATACCGGATTTCTCAATAAAAATTGAAACAAAGCATGCGCATAAGGCGAAACATCAAAAGGCTCGTCAACATCAACACCAGCCAACTCACTTGCCGTAATGTTTCTTACGGTATTCCCGCAGGCTTCACGAAGTGTGACATCGTCTTTCTCCAGTTCTGCCCAAAGTTCCGGAGTTCTGTCCAAACTTACATAGTGAATCTGGATATCCTGACGAGTTGTAATATGCAAGCGTCCTGTCGAATATTCGTCAGAAACTTTAGATATACGCAACAGTTGTTCTCCTGTCACTTTTCCATAAGGCAATTTGATACGTATCATTTGAACGCCTTCTTGACGCTGACCATAAACGCCACGCGCCAAACGAAGGCTACGAAAACGCTCGTCATCAATCTTTCCTTCTTTGAATAAACGAATCTTTCTCTCCAAATCGATGATGTCTTTTTGGACAATCGGGTTTTCTATTTCGGTTCTAAAACTTTCCATCTGTACTGGCTATTAGCTATGCATTGTAATTCTTAAATTTGGATTCTTTTTATTGGCTAAAGCCAAAAACTAACGGATAAATCCAACTCCCGCTGTTGTATTTGTTGCTGCATCAATTAAGATAAAAGCGCCATTTGATTTGTTGTCGTTGTATGCATCAAAATATAAGGCTTTGCTTAACTTGATATTCACTTCCCCTATTTCGTTAATCGCCAATTGAGACGCTTCTTTTGTCCCTGAAAAATCAGTTGCAATTACGTTTTTCACGCTGTCAATTTTAGCCAAAACCCGATTCGTATTGTGTTGCACAAAATATTTTGCTCCCGGAACCAGTTTTTTACTGTCCATCCAACAAACTGTTGTGTTAATATCCTTTTCCACTTTAGGCAATTCGGATGATTTTACAATCATGTCCCCTCTCGTCACATTGATATCATTTTCTAATTCAATTGCAATAGACGATCCCACGGAAGCCTCATCAAATTGTTGATCAAAAAAGTGAATGTTTGTCACTTTAGATTCTGTCAAAGAAGGAAGTACTGTTACCGCATCTCCTACTTTAATATTGTTTCCATAAAGCTTACCAGCGTATCCCCTGAAATCGTGGTATTCTTCGGTTTTTGGTCTGATCACCGTTTGAACTGGAAAACGCGCTTTCCCTTTTTCATAAACATCCGCTGGCTCTAAAGCCTCCAAATGCTCCAAAATAGTTTGACCCTCATACCAAGGCATTCCGCCTAATGACTCAACAACATTATCTCCAGTCAAAGCGCTCAAAGGAATGTAACTTACGTTTTGCTCTTTGAAAGTGCTTTTAGCATTTAAAGCTTCAAAGTCGGCTTTGATTTTATTGTAAACTTCCTCTGAGTAATCAACCAAATCCATTTTATTAACGGCAACAATTACCTCTTTAACTCTCAATAAATTATTGATGAAAAAGTGACGGTAGGTTTGCTCAATTACTCCTTTACGGGCATCAATCAAAATGATTGAAACCTGCGAAGTTGAAGCTCCTGTAACCATGTTACGCGTATATTCTACGTGACCTGGAGTATCGGCAATAATGTAACTTTTCTTAGCCGTCGAAAAATAAATATGAGCTACGTCAATCGTAATTCCTTGTTCTCTCTCTGCAACCAAACCATCTGTAGCCAAAGAAAAATCTAAATAATCATATCCTTTTTGCTTGCTGCTTTTTTCTATTGCCTCTAATTTATCTGTAGTCAAAGATTGCGTATCGTATAATAATCTCCCGATTAAAGTGCTTTTTCCGTCATCTACACTTCCTGCTGTTGCTATTTTTAAAACTTCCATCAGTTTCTATTATTTTAAATTATAAATTTTGAATTTTAAATGGTAATCGTTACTTGGAATTTTAAATGAGAGTGGACACATTCAACATTTAAAATTCAACATTTAAAATAATTCTAAAAATACCCTTGTTGTTTTCTTTTCTCCATCGCAGCCTCAGAACGTTTATCATCGATTCTAGCTCCCCGTTCAGAAATGGTTGACACTCTGATTTCTCCTACAACTTCAGCAATTGTTGCTGCATAGGAGTCAACCGCTGCCGTACAACTCATATCGCCAACTGTTCTAAAACGCACGATTCTTTCCTCTATTTCTTCGTTTTCTTCTTGGTAAACAAAAGGAGAGTGCGACCAAATCATTCCGTCTCTCAAGAAGACTTTACGTTTGTGCGAAAAATAAATGGACGGAATCTCGATTTGCTCTTGCTCTATATAACTCCACACATCCAATTCAGTCCAGTTTGAAATAGGAAAAACGCGTACGTTTTGCCCGTTTTCAATTTTACCGTTCAAAATATCAAACAGTTCAGGACGTTGGTTTTTCTCGTCCCATTGGCCAAAATCATCACGGACAGAAAAAATACGTTCTTTAGCTCTTGCTTTCTCCTCATCCCTGCGGGCACCACCGATACAAGCATCAAACTTAAATTCATCAATAGCGTCCAAAAGCGTGGTGGTCTGCAAACTGTTTCTGCTTGAGTACTTACCTGTTTCTTCTACTACCTTTCCTTCATCAATAGCATCCTGAACATTTCTAACGATTAGTTCCAAACCTAACTCCTTAACCAATCTGTCCCTAAACTCAATGGTTTCGGGAAAGTTATGTCCTGTATCCACGTGTAATAATGGAAAAGGGATTTTTGCAGGGAAGAATGCTTTTTGAGCCAATCGAACCAATGTAATAGAATCTTTCCCTCCAGAGAAAAGCAATACGGGCTTGTCAAACTGGGCTATCACTTCTCTAAATATGTATATCGCTTCGCTTTCTAAAGCATTTGTTTTTAATATCGTACTCATCCTTTTTAATTTAAAGATTTAAATAATTGAAAAATTTAAAGATTCCAACATTTATAATTTATAATTCATAATTACTTCTGGTGCAACCCGCATTCTTTATGACTCGATTCCCACCACCATCTTCCTGCCCTTATATCTTCATCAGCGGTAATTGCCCTGGTACATGGAGCGCAGCCTATGCTCACAAATCCTTGTTTGTGCAATGCATTTTGCGGCACATTGTTTTTTTCCAGATAATCTTCAACCTCTTTTAAAGTCCATTTTAATAATGGATTGAATTTGATTATTTCGAATTTTCCATCGTATTCGAAAAGATGTAAATCATTTCTGTTTTCCGATTGTTCTGCCCTTAAACCTGTAATCCAAATAGAATTCCCTTTTAAAGCTTTTGTCAACGGCGCCACTTTCCTGATAAAGCAACATTCTTTTCTATTCTCCACCGACTCATAAAAGCTATTTGGTCCTTTTTGATTCAACAAATTTTGAACATCGGTTGCTTCAGGAAAATAAACCTCAATATGCTTTTTATACTTTTTTAATGTTTTATGAAAAACATCGTAGGTTTCTTGGAATAGGCGGCCCGTATCTAAAGTGAAAATTGTAATTGTTGAGTCACTTTTAGCGATTAAAGCCGTTATCACTTGGTCTTCCTGTCCGAATGATGTTGAAAAAACAACTTTATCCTTATACTCATTAGCCAAAAAATTAAAAGTCTCCTCGATTGAGAAGTTTTTTGTTTTTTCTATTAGTGTTTGTACGATTGTTGTACTCATTTTATTTTCTTTTATTATAAAATCCATTACCCTATAGGTTTAGTAGATTACTATGCAAAAGTAAACCTTATTTCTAAATAACAAAATAATATTTGAAATTTTTGCATTAAAAACCAGTAGCGTTCAAGCGTTAAAAAAAAATATAACAAAAGGGCCCAAATTCTACATTTTTAGCACATATTTTCTCGAAACGAGATTGATCAGCCTTTAATTTTTCAAATATTTTTAACATAGTCTACTTCGCCTATAGGTTAATTATAAAATAATTGTAATTTTGTCCAAAAACTTCATTTATGGATTTTCAAATAGGATTAGTCATCGCAGGTTTAACAGTTGGGTTCATTGTTGGATTAACTGGTGTAGGAGGCGGTTCATTGATGACTCCCATTCTCTTGTGGTTTGGTATTCCTCCAACAACAGCTGTTGGTACCGACCTATTATATGCGGCGTTTACCAAAATGGGTGGGGTCTATGTGCATCACAAGAAAAAGAATATCAACTGGACAATTACTGGTTGGCTATCCTTAGGCAGTGTCCCTGCGGCATTACTGACTTTGTGGATTTTACATAGTATCAAAACAGATATTACCGCTTTAAACTCTATAATAAGATTCAGTTTGGGCTGGGCGCTGCTCTTAACCTCGATAGCGGTCCTATTCAAAAAAAAACTGTTAGTTTTTTCTCAAAAACATTCTGGCGACAAGTTTCATAGCGAGAGTAAAACTCAGAATATGCTAACGGTAGCCATTGGTATACTGCTAGGTGCAACTGTAACGCTAACTTCTATTGGAGCGGGTGCTTTAGGGACGGTCACTTTATTTTTCCTGTACCCTCTTTTGGTAACTCCAAGATTAGTCGGAACCGAAATCGCTCACGCTGTCCCTTTAACTCTTGTAGCAGGATTAGGACACGCGACAATGGGAAATTTGGATTTGGGCTTATTGGGACAGCTATTGATGGGGTCCCTTCCTGGAATATATATCGGAAGTATGTTAAGTGGAAAAGTACCTGACTTATTTCTTAGAAATGCCATTGCGATAATGCTGTTTTTCGTAGGATATAAACTGGTTTTTACGGTTTAAACTAGTCGTCAATTTATACAAAAAGACCCTTTCATTGGACAAATACAATGAAAGGGTCTTTTTTGATATGTGTTTAAATATGCAGTATAGACTAAAAAGCTATATCTGCAAGGGTATTATTTTCGAGAATTTTCAGTGTATTGTCTCGCACTTCAGTCATCAATTTACGTACTGCGCAGGCAGCTTCATCTGTACAATCATCACATCTCTCATAAAAGTTATGGCTGGCACAAGGCAACAAAGCAATTGGACCTTCGAGAATACGGTACACTTTGGCCATATTAATCTCTTTCGGGTCTTTAATCAAATAATAACCACCACCCTTTCCTTTTTTGGCACCCAAAAAACCCGAATGGCGCAAAAGCAACAAAATGCTTTCTAAAAATTTAATCGAAATGTTTTCGCTTTTGGCGATATCGGCAATAGCAACAGGTGTTTGATCTTCTTGACGAGCCAAAAAAGTCAGTGCTTTTATACCGTATTTTGTTTTCTTTGAAAGCATGTAGAATTGATTTTATATTGAAGGGCTCAGATTAAGAATTTCTTAAGGATAACACCTGAAATCTTCTAATCCTTTATTCAATGACAACAAAAATATGCTTTTTGAATTAATAATACGGAATGACGATTAAAGATTGTAGTTGAATTAGAAATATACAATTATTAATCTACAATCTATCTTTTCTTTTACTTAAAATAACATCACATACTTTTCTTGCAAAATTAGATTCATAATACATGTCATGCCTCTTCCCATTTACAACTTCACAGATCGTTTCATTCTTTTTGAACCAAGCTTCATTTGGATTATTATTATCCTTTTCTCCAAAATACAGCATAATTTCACAATTTGGCACCTCAGTTTCATACCGCAATCTTGTGGATGATATCGCCAACATATTTCCAATATCCAGTCCTTTCAAGGCAGCATTCCAAGCAATCGTTCCACCAATACTAAAAGCCATCACATCAATTTTGCCCTTCTCAAGATAAACCAACTTTTGGGCGGCTGTTTCAATACCCCCATTAACAAACTGTTCGTGCAATTTTATTTCCGTATAATCTAATATTTCTAGCTCTCCCAGTTCACAACAATCATAAAACCTAATTTCATAATCGTGTTTTAAAATTTCTTCATATGTTTTTACCCACTCGGACTTTCCCTTCCCCCACAAATCTGATAAAATGACTAATCTTGGTTTCATATTTTTGTTAAATATCGAAAAGTTTTTCGGTTTCAAATCTGAAATCAAAAATGGTTAATCCTGAAATTTAAGAAAGTGCTTGCTCTAAATCAGCAATTACATCCTTAACAGTTTCCAGCCCTACTGAAACACGGACTAACCCATCAGTGATACTCACTGCCAATCTTTCGTCAACAGACAATTTACTGTGTGTCGTTGACGCTGGATGTGTAACAATGGTTCTGGTATCGCCTAAGTTTGGTGATAACGAACATAGTCTTATTTTATCCAAAAAGGTTCGTCCTGCTTCAAGACCGCCTTTTATTTCAAAAGCCACAATGCTGCCACCCAACTTCATTTGCTTTTTGGCAATTTCATATTGTGGATGCGATTTTAAGAACGGATATTTTACTCGATTCACATTTGGATGCTGTTCTAAAAACTCCGCTACCTTCAATGCATTTTCACAATGTCTATCTAAACGAATCGCTAAAGTCTCTAAACTTTTTGATAGCACCCAAGCATTAAATGGGGACAAAGAAGGTCCCGTAAGTCGAGAAAACAAATAGATTTTTTGAATCAATTCGGGATCGCCAACGGTAATTCCGCCCAAAACTCGTCCTTGACCGTCCATTAACTTCGTAGCAGAATGTACCACCAAATGCGCACCCCATTTTATAGGTTGTTGTAAATAAGGCGTTGCAAAACAGTTGTCGATTATCAAAATCAAATTGTGTTTTTTGGCTATATTCCCTAGCAATTCCAGATCAATAATATCGACAGCTGGATTCGTAGGCGATTCCGCAAAAAGAATTTTTGTGTTTGGCGTGATGAAACTTTCAATAGTTTCTGGTTCATTAATGTCGAAATACGACGTTTCAATATTCCACTTTGGAAAATAATTGATGAATAATGAATGTGTCGCTCCAAAAACGCTACTGGAAGAAACAATATGATCTCCAGATTTCAATAAAGCAGCCATTGTTGAATACACTGCAGCCATTCCCGAGGCAAAGGCAAAACCAGCAGTTGCACCTTCCATCTTGCAAACTTTATCCACGAACTCGTTGGTATTCGGGTTGCTGTAACGGCTATAAATATTTCTGTCTTTCTCTTCGGCAAACGAGGCACGCATATCTTCGGCGTCTTCAAATACGAAACTAGAGGTTAGGTATAAAGGAACCGAGTGCTCTAAGTATTGCGTGCGTTCTAATTGGGTACGGATGGCTTCGGTTTCAAAACCAAATTCTTCTTCGTTCATTATCTTTTGTTTAAAGTTTCAAGTTAGAGGAATTCTCTATTTCGCTAATTCCACTCCATTTACAACGACCATATAATGTATTGTTGCCGTCGGCTCTAACGTTTTAGAAACCGAGCAGTATTTATCGAAAGACAGTTGCGCGGCTTTAGCGGCTTTATCTTCTTTAATCTCACCTTCTAGATAAAAAACCAAATAGATGTCTTTAAATGGTTTTGCTTCTCCCACTTGAATACGTTCACCTTCAACCTCAGCCTTGAAAGAGGTAATCTCTTGACGCTGCTTTTTCAGTATAGAAATCATATCGATAGCGCTACAGCCTGCAACTCCCATCAACACCAATTCCATTGGGCTCGCACCCATATCATTTCCGCCAGATTCTGGGCGACTGTCTAAATTTACTATATGTCCACGTTCGTTTTTTAATTCGAAATGGTAATTGTCGTTTACTCTGTTTAATGTAATCTTCATTGTTTATGATTTTTTTGTACGCGGATGAAACGGATTCAAACTCGGATTTAATGGATTTTTATTTTTTTTACTGAACACTCCAAACTAAACACTGAATACTTCTTCTCTACCCTTTATCAGACAATCTCAAAATATCTCCAAAAACACCTCTTGCCGTAACTGCCGATCCAGCTCCAGCTCCTTGAATCACAATTGGACGGTCACCATAGGATTCGGTGTAAATTTCGAAGAAAGAATCAGATCCTTTCAAGCCTCCCAAAGCGGTATCCGAAGGTACGGAAACCAACTTAACTTCCAAAATTCCTTTGTCATTTTGCAAATCGCCCGATAATTCACCTATGTATCTCAAAACGTGATTTGGTTTTTGATCGCTTTTTATCTTATCATATATAGGGTCAAATTCTTTCAGCTTGGTCAAGAAATCAGCGGCACTTCCTTTGCGTAAATGTTCTGGGATTAAATTCTGAATTTCAATTTCTTCAAATTCGTTTTGCAAATCCAATTCTCTGGCTAAAATCAGTAATTTTCTGCCCACGTCATTTCCGCCCAAATCCTCTCTTGGGTCTGGCTCCGTGAAACCACTGTCGATTGCTTCCTTAAGTATTTCGCTAAAAGGAACGTCCTTGGCAGAGAAATTATTGAATAAATAACTTAAGGTTCCTGAAAACACTCCCTTTATCTTGGTAATATTTTCACCCGAGAGATGCAATAGCTTTATCGTGTCAATCAGCGGCAATCCTGCCCCAACATTGGTTTCATACAAATAGTTCTTTTGATTGTCAGCCAATACTTTTCTTAACTTTTTATAAAAACCATAACTTAGGGTATTGGCTACCTTATTGGACGAAATCAAATCGAAACTGCTTTCGGCAAGCGGAATATAATTCTCCACAAAAGAAGTGCTTGCGGTATTATCAATCGCAATCAAGTTTTCCAAATGGTGCTCATTGGCATACGCGATAACATCGTTAATCGTATATGACTCACCATTGGTTTGAATTTCGTTTTTCCAATTTGGAGAAACTCCGTTTTTATTCAAAAGAACATTTCTAGAATTGGCAATAGCAAACACATTCAATTTGATGTCTTTCCTTTTTTCGATTGCGGTTGCTGATTCTAAAATTTGATTAATCAAAGTTCCACCGACCAATCCGTGCCCAAAAATGGCGATGTTGATTTTCTTTGCAACCCCAAAAATCTCTCCGTGTATCACATTCAAGGCTTTGTGAAGTTCTGATTTTTTAACCACCAAACTTACATTTTTACCCGTAACGGTATTATTGAATAAAATAGGGACAATTTTATTCTTGATTAACGCAGTGTACGGTTTATGAAAGGTGCTTAAATCTTGACCGATAATTGAAATGACCGAAACATTATCTGTCACTGTTATTTTATTGACATCCTTAGAATAGAAATCATTTTCGAATTCTTTCTCCAACTCAATCATTGCTTTTGTTGCCTTTTCAGCGGCAACCACGAGTCCAATTCCTCTTTCTGAAGAACCTTGGGAAATGATACTCACACTGATATCATTATCGCCCATTACCCTGAAAATACGGGCGTCAACTCCTGTTTTACCTAACAGTCCTCTTCCCTCTAAGTTTACCAAAGACACATTCTCCAGTACAGACAAGGTTTTAATTCCTGCAGCATTCGAATTGGATGTGATTAAGGTTCCTTTGTTTTCGTGATTGAACGTATTCAAAATACGTAGGGGTATGTTTTTTTCTAATAATGGGACAATGGTTTTTGCGTGTAAAATATTTGCTCCAAAATTGGCCATTTCATTAGCTTCATTATAGGACAAAGTTTCAATTTTTTTAGCATCTAAAACCAATTCAGGATTGGCGGTGTAAATTCCGTCCACATGGGTGAAATTCTGCAATTCTTCGGCATTTATATAATTAGCGACTAGTGACGCGGTATAATTACTTCCGTTTCTCCCCAAAGTGGTGGTTTCATTTTTAGTATTCGAACCAATAAAACCAGTAATTACCAAAACAGAATCTTTGTTTTCTTTGAAAATCTGGATGATGTTCTTCTTAGAAATGGCATCTAGTGGTTGAGCATCCCCAAAATTGGAATCGGTAATAATTAACTCTCTGGTGTCCGCTAGTTTTGCAGCTATCCCTTTTTGATTCAATAAAAACACCAATAATTTAGCCGAAAGCAATTCGCCATGTGCTAAAATTTGGTCTCGAATCTTAACGCTATAATCCCCGATCAAGCTAACGCCTTCGAAAATTTTATCTAATTTATCAAATTCTACCGAAAAATCAACGGCATCAAAACCGTCCTTTTGATAGGCTTTAAAACTTTCCAGTAGCGGCTTATAATTTCCGTTTTTGGCTGCAATAGTAAGAATATCGCCCAACTCATCCGTTGCATTTCCTCTAGCGGAAACTACAATAGCGATTTTTTCTTTTTGCTTTATTTTATACTCAATAATATCCAAAACTTTATTGATACCATCACCGTTAGCTAAAGATTTTCCGCCAAATTTCACTATTTTCATCTGCTTCTTATTTTTAAAAACAACTTCTAATAAATTGTCTAATTGTTCGTATTCCATCAAGAAGGCATCGTGCCCGTGTTGCGAGTCAATCTCACTATAGAATACATTATTTTTGAATTTTTTAATCTCGTTGTAGGTTTCTCTATTCTCCTTTGCCGTAAAAAACAAATCCGAATTGATTCCTACAATGTATATATTGGCATCAACTTTTGAAATAACCGATTCTAATGACTCATGATTTCGAGTAATATCAATGGTTTTTAAAAGTTGGTTCATCATTTTATAAGCCGATAGTTGAAACCTTTTTTCTAATTTTTCTCCATGGTAATTCAACCAACTTTCTACTTTGAATGTTTCTAGTTGTATATTGATATCTCTATTAAATTTTTCTTTGAAAGATTCAGGTGTTCGGTAGCACAACATCGCGTGAATACGGGCATCTTCAATAGGTTTTTTAGAATTATTAAGGATTTGCTCTTGTAAATAACAATTAGCAATCAACCAATCTGTTGCTTTCCAATCTGTCGCAATGGGAATGAAATTTTGTGCCAATTTAGGTTCCAAAGCCAAAATTTCCCATGCAATTCCACCACCAACAGAACCACCAATAAGGGCAAACAAATTATCAATCTTTAAAAACTGAAGTCCTTCAAGAAAAATTCTAGCAATGTCTCTGGCGATGAAATTTCTGTAATTTTCGATAGTAGCCGAATTGAATCCATTACCTGGCACATCAAAAGAGACAATAGTATATTTTCTAGTATCAATAGTTTTATCTACACCTACAATATCATTCCACCAACCTGATTCACCAATTACTTGTGAGTTTCCAGTCAAGGCATGATTAATTAAGATAATAGGGGCAGTATGCAAAGGAGCACCAAAAACTTGAAAACTTAAGTTTAGGGCAGCATAAAAAGCACCATTATGTGTGGTGAAATTTTGAATGGTAATATGTGTGGGTTTATTTTCCAATGTCAAATCTATTATTGATTTTGATTTGTATTTGGAAATATTAAAAAGAAAAGCTAGAAATTAACTAGTGAATTCTTGTTGTTATCTTTCCACGTTGGGCGTGGTAGAATGCAGCACCTTCTTCGATTTCTCGAAGGGTTGCTAAGGCTTCATTGGGTCTAATCCCTCTGCCTTTCTTTATAACATTTCAATACGTTGATGAACTTAACAGGGCAAATTAACCACTATTTTTTTAAACGACCAAATTTTAAAATGAATTGCTTTTTGTTTTTACGAAAAACACATCTCGAATATGCATAAAAAAATAATACCCCAAAACAATCATGTTTTCAGGGTACTATTGTGAAATTTCAGATACCTTATCGTTACTATCTTCCATATTAAAATAAAATTTTTAAAATACGTTTATCGAATAATGCATTTAAATGATATCCGTTTGCGTTAGATAAAAAGGACCTCATTTTCTTGGGAATACATTTGAACTAATAATGAATTTGAAGCTTTTTTTGGCTTAAAACCAGAGTTGAATTTTATTACAAATCTAGGGTTAACCAACTCATCACTGATTTTGTTTTCATTCGTCTTTTTTTGCCTGAATGTAAGATTCGAAAGCGACTGGATTGTTTTTGGTGTTTTCATGATAATTATTTTTTAGTTGTTTGTTTTTAAGCGTAATAAATTTATAAGTCCTCAGTAAAAAAGAACTGATGTAACCTCTAATCAATTTTGTTGCCACTAATTGATTAATCAAAAAAATAAATATCATAAACGTTTCACTTCGTGCGCACACTATGAAACTTTTTTCGTCAAGACCAATCCTTTTTATGGCTTGACATATCGGTTATACCGCTTTATTAGAAGCAAGCCTTAACTATCTTCATGTTTATCTTAACGACTTTTTGAATTTGCTTGTCTGTTAAAATTCTATTTCCGTGAGCCTTAAGAATTCTTTCTTTCAAGACTTCCCATTTAGCTCTCAAATAAGGGTATTGCGACAAAGCGATTTCATCACCTTTTTGAGCATTCTTATACTGTCTTTTGTATTCCTTGAAATAATTCTTGTAATCAGCAAGATATTTGTCCCATTTTTTTGCTCTAGCTTTGTCCTTTCTCTTTTCTGTGGTTTCTAATACAAAACCGTTTTCGATGGCTTTCATAATTAAATTGTTTCTTGGTTAAAAAAATATTTTGAATGATTTGGACTTTTTAAACTTTTATAAAAAGCAACGTTGCAAAATCTATATTTTAAAGTTGTTGGCTTTAGTGTTCAACAAATTTAACGAAACAAAAGGCCTCGAATAAAACATACTCGACTAACTAACACTATATCAGATATAAAGCGTTTTTTAAGGATTTAGTTCAGAAAATAGTCATAAATAACATTCAGTTTTGACCAAAAGTGGCTTTTTTACGAGATTTTGTTTAATGTTTGATTTTAGGGGTTTTCCGAATCGACTAAAATTATTGCCTAATAAATTCTTCTTTCCCATTTCAACCTTTAGGTCTGACAAAACATTAAATCCACCCATTTAATATCTAAATTTTACTAAGATGTCTAATGACGATTTGATAATATTCGACATTGCCATTCAACATTCCTAAAAAAAAAGACAAGATTAATTTGCAATTCAAAATGGTTTCATACATTTGCACTCGAATACAAGAGGAAAAATTTGAACTGATTGCAACCTCTTCATAATGAAACTAATTCATTATGGATGCTGAATATTTTCAGTAGAAAAAATGCTAAAGCAGAAACTCTCCTTTAGTATTTCCCGCAATTATTTTTCCTCACCTAATTTTAAATTTAAATTTATTATGGCATATTTATTTACGTCAGAATCTGTAAGCGAAGGACATCCAGACAAAATTGCAGATCAAATTTCAGACGCATTAATTGATAATTTTTTGGCATTTGACGCCAATTCAAAGGTTGCTTGTGAAACATTAGTAACTACAGGTCAAGTAATTCTGGCTGGTGAAGTAAAATCAAATACGTACTTAGATGTACAACATATCGCTCGTGAAGTAATAAGAAAAATTGGCTATACAAAAAGCGAATACATGTTTGAAGCAAATTCTTGCGGTATTCTTTCGGCTATACATGAGCAATCAGCTGATATTAACCAAGGAGTTGACAGAGCCAATCCAGAGGAACAAGGCGCTGGAGATCAAGGAATGATGTTTGGTTACGCTACCAATGAAACTGAAAATTACATGCCATTGGCACTTGATTTATCGCATAAATTATTGCAAGAATTGGCAATTTTAAGACGTGAGAACAATGAAATCACTTATTTGCGTCCTGATGCAAAATCACAGGTTACGTTAGAATATAGTGACGATAACAAACCAACTCGAATCGAAGCGATTGTTATTTCCACACAACACGATGATTTTGACGAAGAAGCGACTATGCTTGCAAAAATCAAAAAAGACATCATCGAAATTTTGATTCCAAGAATCATTGCGAAGAACCCAGCTAGTGCTCATTTATTTAATGATACAATTAAATACCACATCAACCCAACCGGGAAGTTTGTAATTGGTGGGCCACATGGAGACAGTGGATTGACGGGTAGAAAAATTATTGTTGACACTTACGGTGGTAAAGGAGCTCACGGTGGTGGTGCTTTCTCCGGTAAAGACCCAAGTAAGGTAGATAGAAGTGCCGCTTATGCGACTCGTCATATCGCTAAAAACTTGGTTGCTGCGGGAGTTGCCGAGGAAATATTAGTTCAGGTTTCTTATGCTATTGGTGTAGCGAAACCAATGGGTATTTTTATTGACACTTACGGAACATCAAAAGTAAACTTGACTAACGGTGAAATCGCCAAAAAAGTGGAAGCTATCTTCGATATGCGTCCTTACTTTATCGAGCAACGTTTGAAATTGAGAAACCCTATCTATAGCGAAACTGCAGCCTACGGACATATGGGACGTACGCCAGAAACGGTAACCAAAACATTTTCTGCGCCAGGCGGGAACGAGAAAACAGTAACTGTTGAATTGTTCACTTGGGAAAAACTAGATTTTGTTGACCAAGTTAAAACAGCATTTGGATTGTAACAATCACAATTGATTTTATATATAAGACCCAGCTCATCAAATGAGCTGGTTTTTTTTATTCTAATTTCGGCATTTTAAACCGAGAATAAATAGTAAATCGAATTAGCTTTTTTTGTTGTAATTTGCTAGCCCTATGAAAAAGCTGCTTGTATCTCTTTTTGTTATCTCCTTTTCGATTGTCTACGGGCAAACCCTTAAACTCTATCCTAAAACAGTGGACACTCTCTCTTTTAAAATAGACTGTTACATAGGACTAGATCAATTTGGTTTTCAGTACTTCATAACTGATAATGTTTTACACAAAATAAAGGGCAACGAAACTTTTGAATATAAAAATCCTTCATTGGGAAAAATCACCAGGGTAGATCTACAAAATCCGATGAAAATTGTCTTATTCTACGAAAGCTTCAATTCGGTAATCCTGCTGGACAACCAACTGAATGAACTGCAGAAAACAAATTTTTCAGAAAACACAATTCCAATAATTGCGGCAGCAATCGGGATAGCTTCTCAAAATCAATTGTGGGTTTATGATAGTTTGAATCAGCAAATTGGTCTTTTTGATTATTTAAAAAACAATTACAAAGCCATATCGACCTCTTTTCCGGAAAGCATCAAACAGTATCAATCAGATTTCAACACTTTTTATTGGGTAGATGATAAAAACAACTGGTTTTCCTGCGATATTTTTGGAAAAATCACAAATAAAGGAAAGGTCCCCGATTTTGATTTTATCGAAATCATTAATGATCAGCAATATATCTTCTCCAAAAACAATAATTTGATTTTTGAAGATCTTAAAAAAAGGCAAAAGTATAAAATTGAAATTTCGGAAAAAACGTTCGAAAAATTCTCATACAAAGACCAAATTTTATCTATTTTTACATCGAAGGGAATTATAAATTATAAAATCACAACACCGTAATGCACATAGCAGTAGCAGGAAATATAGGATCAGGCAAAACAACTCTAACACGGTTACTGGCAAAACACTTTAAGTGGGAACCTCATTTTGAGGATGTGGTTGACAACCCTTATTTGGATGATTTTTATCATCAGATGGAACGTTGGTCCTTTAATTTGCAGATCTATTTCTTGAACAGCCGTTTCCGTCAGGTGATGCAGATTCGCGAAAGCGGCAAAAAAATCATCCAAGACAGAACCATTTACGAAGATGCCCATATTTTTGCGCCCAATCTCTATTCTATGGGATTGATGACCAATCGTGATTTTCAGAACTATTCCAGTCTTTTTGAATTGATGGAATCGACAGTCAAAGCCCCTGATTTGTTAATTTATTTAAGAAGCTCGATCCCGAATTTAGTTGGACAAATTCACAAACGCGGTCGCGAGTATGAATCCACGATTTCCATCGATTACCTAAGTCGATTGAACGAACGTTATGAAGCATGGGTACACACCTACGATAGAGGAAAACTACTTATAATAGACGTAGACAACATTAATTTCGTTGACAAACCAGAAGATTTAGGAAACATCATCAATAGAATCGACGCTGAGTTACATGGATTATTCTAAAATAAATTTATATCTATATTTTAAAGATGCCTCACTTTCATGAGGCATTTTTTATTTTTATATTACAAATTAAATTGATTAACTTTAATTTGCCTTAATTTATCAAACTTAAAATGCTAATCAATTGATTTTTCTGATTATTAATTTAAATCTCAAAATCATGATACTGCCCAACTTAAAAAATAAAACTATTTGTTTTTTCTTGATTATGGCGCTTATTCTGCAAAGCTGCGCCGTTTATAAAAAAACGCCTGTCACTTTAAATGAAGCGGCAACAGCAGATGGAAAAGTTTTAGTGGTAAAAACCGACAACACAAAACTCAAATTTAAAAAAATTGAACAAATTGATGGCGTATATTACGGTCTCATAAAAACGAAAGGCCAAATTGAAAAAATTCCATTAACCGAAAGCGATTTAAAAACCATACGTCTTCTTGACAAAACAGCAACAACAATAGGAAATGTTGCAATTGTTGTAGGTTCTTTAGGGATTGTTCTCTTAGTTGTTGCGGCAATAGAACTTGCTGATTGGGGTGATGATTGGGGAAATTGGAGCTATTAAATATTTAGGAAATACAATAATCGAAGGCGCTTTTTACGCAATACATCATTTAAAATAAGAACAAAAAATGCCCCGTTTTCACAGGGCAATTTAAATTTTAAATAATACTAATTTTATTTCAAAGCATCGATTTGAGCCTGGACCTCAGCGTCGGTTCCTTCAAAGACTTGTGTATCAGTTTTTCCATTGACAGTTGTAGCGACAGTAGCTTTAACAACACCGTTCTCAATAGATTTTTCAATTTTTATCTCTTTAGAAACTTCATGCATCATTTTATTTCCATGCATCATATGATCGCAAGCAGCATTGGTGCATCCCTTTGCTATACATTCCTCTTTAGACATAGAAGTACATGCTCCGGTTGTGATACAGCAAGAAGCGCTAGCATCAGAAATAGTGTGGCTTCCGTTCCCTAAAATGGGCGCCATTACTAATCCTATCAGACACGTCAGTTTAATTAAAATATTCATCGATGGCCCAGAAGTATCCTTGAAAGGATCACCAACAGTATCACCGGTTACCGCTGCTTTGTGGGCATCGGAACCTTTGTAGGTCATTTCACCGTTGATTAAAACTCCTGCTTCAAATGATTTCTTGGCGTTATCCCAAGCACCACCTGCATTGTTTTGGAAAACCGCCCAAAGCACACCAGAAACGGTAACACCTGCCATATATCCTCCAAGCATTTCAGCAATCAATTGGTTATTGTCTCCATAAACTAATTTACCAAGCAAAACTATGGCGATTGGGAAACCGATGGTCAAAACTCCCGGCAGCATCATTTCGCGCAAAGCGGCTTTGGTAGATATATCGACACATTTTGCATATTCAGGTTTACCGGTTCCTTCCATAATTCCTGGAATTTCCTTGAACTGACGACGCACCTCGTACACCATATCCATGGCGGCTTTTCCAACAGAATTCATCGCCAAAGCGGAGAAAACCACTGGAATCATTCCCCCAACAAAAAGCATCGCTAAAACTGGTGCTTTGAATATATTTATCCCGTCAATCCCCGTAAAAGTCACGTAAGCGGCAAATAAAGCCAATGATGTTAATGCTGCAGAAGCGATAGCAAAGCCTTTCCCTGTTGCGGCAGTTGTGTTACCCACAGCATCCAATATGTCGGTTCTGGTGCGCACTTCTTTCGGCAATTCACTCATTTCGGCAATTCCCCCCGCATTATCAGAAATAGGTCCAAAGGCATCAATAGCCAATTGCATTGCCGTAGTGGCCATCATAGCCGAAGCCGCTAAAGCCACGCCGTAAAAACCGGCAAGTGCATACGAAGTCCAAATGGCAGCAGCAAATAACAGAATTGTCGGGAAAGTAGAAATCATTCCAGTGGCTAAACCAGCAATTACATTCGTTCCTGCCCCTGTGCTTGATTTTTGCACGATTGCCATAACAGGTTTCGTACCAAATCCTGTATAATATTCAGTCACTGATGAAATAACAGCGCCAACCACCAATCCTACGATAGTTGCATAGAAAACCCTCATTGATGAAATCTCTTGCATTCCTTCTCCAAAGAATTCCATTTTCATGG
>NZ_DATBVQ010000174.1:0-13745 GCF_036515215.1 Flavobacterium sp. | reverse complement strand
TCTCGTTATTTTCAATAGTGTTTTTCGCTATTTTTTCTGTAGTTATATCTCTAAAAAAAACAGATAATCCATCAGAGGAAGGGTAAATGTGATTTTCAAACCACAAATCATATGGTTCATAATGTTCTTCTAAATAAATATATTTTTGTTCATTTATTGCCTGATGATAAGCGTCATAAAAAGGCTTCCCGATTCCTTCAGGAAACTCAGTCCAAATATGTTTGCCTATTATTTCTTTTGGGTTGCAGCCGAATATTTCCCCGGCTTTTTTATTCATATAGGTATAACACCAATTATTATCCAGCGCCACAAACGCATCGGTTATGCGCTCAAAAGTATTGACCAGTAATTCATTGGCGCGTTTGATTTCGGTTATGTCTTTAATAAAACCCATAAATCGGGTTTCAGAAAGTTTTACCGAATCGACACAGGACCACCTGATTTCTCCGGATTTGTGAATTGTTTTAAATTCACCCTTTGACCCACCTACAGTTTTCACCCTGTTGAAACACATCGCCAAATCGCCAATCGATTCAGTGTATGTTAAATCCATCATCGAAATGGTTAAAAGCTCTTCCTTGGTGTAACCCGATATCGAAGTTACGGCATGATTCACTTCAATAAAGTTCCCGTTTTCATCAGCAACAAAAATTCCGTCAGGTGCATTTTCAATATAATTTTTAAACTTAGAATTACTTTCTTCCTGTATTAACTTTAGTTTCAATTCCGTTTCTGTCTGTCTTCTCGAATTGAGTTCCTCTTTAATTTGTCTTTTTTCAGTGATATCTTGCGTATTCCCTCGTAAACTTACTACAGTGCCTTTTTCGTCGACAATGGGATAAACAATGCCATAAAGCCATTTTGTCTTGTTTTCACCTATCATGGCGCACTGTTCCAGCTCAAATGGTTGCCTGTCAATTTCAGATTGTTTGATTCTATCCAGAAATAAATTAACATCAGTTTTTGAAAAGCGATTTACATATTCCTGAAATAAATCTTGATTGTCCTTTTTCTCCAATTCATAAATCGAATACAATTCGTTAGACCAAATCATTTTCTGACTGCTATAATTGAATTCCCAACTTCCTATCTTTGATATTTTTTGCGCATTTTCGAGTAGTACTTCGCTTTCCAGCAAATCATTCTGCGCTTTTTTTATTCCGGTGATATCGCGTCCAATCGCATAAATAATTTCTCTCGAGGAATCGACGCTTGTCGTCCATTGTATACAAACATTTTCCCCGTTTTTTTTGAGAAATCTGTTTTCAAAATGTAACGATGAAATTCCTTGGCCTAATTGTTTGAGTTCATCATTCGACTTTGCAACATCAGCGGGATGAACTAATTCTATGAAAGGCATACCCAACAATTCTTGTTTAGTATAACCCAATATTTTTATAAAAGCAGGATTTATTTCTTTAAAAAAACCATCAGTTCCGGCTATACATAACAGATCCGAAGATTCTTTGAAGTAGAACTCTAAATTAGTTGCTGATAGTTCTTTTTTAAGTAAACGATGAATTTCTGACTCTTGGTCTTTTACAATCTTGAGAAGCTCTTCGTAGGTGGGTTTGGCAAAATTCGTACTCATAAAAACAAACTAATTATTAATAAACTTTTTGTGCGGCTTAAAGTATTAATGCACAAACTTTTTTATGAACTCACTTACATAGGAGAAATGTAAATTAAACGAAAACACAATTATAAAGTTAACATTAATTAATAAAAATGGCACTTCAAAAAATCTAACGAAAACTACAATTTAATTCTTTATAAATCAACAGATATAAATTTAATTAATGAAATACATAATAGGGTGTAAAAATATCAGGAGTTATTATGACAATAGACATCCATTTTACCAAAAGAAAAACCTTAGATAAACAGCCTAATTCAGTTCATTTCATGCATAAAAATTGTCTTTTGTCTAAAAAACACTAATACACTAACAATCAATTTGTTGTGCGATAATTTTATTACTAACTTTAACTGACGGATTGCGATACCGCAACTAAAAAACGAACACAACACTTTGATTTACCGAAACATACTTACTATTATTCTCAATGTTAATTTTTAAACAGCAACTGTTTTTTCTAAGGGTTGCCGATACGGATCCAGAGCAAAACAAGAAAACATAAATCTAAAGCAAAACCAAATGATGGGACGCAATTAAAACCGAGATAAATGGCAATCAGTACCAGATTAAGGACCAAGAATAAAACAGATTGCAGCAAAAACTCAATCTGGCTAATGGAGTCGTTGTTAAATGAACCCTCTCGAAAAGGGCGGAACAAACAAAAACCACTGCAAGAACGAAATTTTTGAATATGGCTGGTTAAGGCACAAATTGATATTAGATCGAACTAATCCTAAAAAATCAAATAAATCTAAAGTGTTTAACCGGGAGGATTTTAGAATTTAATCTAGGATGTTTTTTATTACCCCATTGTGACATTTGTTACTGCGTAGGCTTTATTGCGAAGCTACCTTTGTCCAATAATTAGAAATAAAAATTATGAAAAAAATACATTTAATAGCACTATTAGGGATAATTTCCATTTCTGCCTTTAGTTACGGTCAAGATACTTTGGCAATTTCCAAAAGTGAACTTTGGCAGAAAGTATCGGACAAAAATTTACAAATTAAGATTGCCAACCAGGAATTTAAATCCGCACAGGCAGATTATAGACAATCCAATGCCGTTTTCTTACCCAATATTACCGCTTCCCATACAGCCATTTCTACCACAAATCCTTTGATGGCTTTTGGTTCCAAACTAAACCAGGAGATTCTGACGGCTTCCGATTTTGACCCCAATTCATTGAACAATCCGAACCGCACGCAAAATTTCGCCACTAAAATTGAGGTTTCACAACCGCTGATTAATGTGAATGGAATCTACGGCAGACAAGCTGCTAGGGCAAAAATGAATGCATTCGAATTGCAAACCGAACGCACTAAAGAATATCTGGAACTGGAGGTCAATAAATCTTTTATGGAATTGCAACTCGCTTATAAAGCAGTGGCCGTTTTGGAAAAAGCAAATACGACTGCCGATGCCAATTTGAAATTGATAGAAAATTATTTCAAACAGGGAATTCTTCAAAAAACGGATTTGCTTTCGGTACAGGTTCGCGTAAATGAAATCAAAAACCAATTGCAATATGCCGTAAGTAATGTCCAAAACGCATCCGATTATTTGGCTTTTTTATTGAATGAAGATATCGGGGACAAGGTATACAAACCAACTGAAGCATTAGAAAACACAATAGCAATTCAAAGCATCGACACAAACCTTTCCGAAAGCAGGAAAGACATTCAGGCAATGGACCAATCGACACGGGCCTACCAAAAAATGTTCCTTTCGAGCAAAATGAACTTCTTACCCCGATTGAATGCTTTTGGAAGTTATGAATTATATGACGATACCCTTTTTGGAACAAAAGCGAAAGGATATGTCGTGGGGGCGCAATTGTCATGGAATGTATTTGACGGTTATAAATCAATTGGAAAAATGGAAAAAGCTAAAGCTGATTTTCAAAAAGCGGAAATTGAAACGCAACAATACAAGGCCAAAAGCCAACTGGAACTAAACAAAGCCACTCGCCAGATAAAAGATGCCGAGAACAAGGTAAACCTTGCCAAGTTAGACTTGGAACAATCTCGTGAAGCCTACAGAATCAGGAGCAATCGTTTTACGCAAGGATTAGAAAAAACGACCGATCTATTGCTGTCTGAGACCCAAATGTCCAAAAAAGAATTGGAATACTTACAGTCCGTGTTCGAGTACAATTACACACAGCAGTATTTAGAATTTTTAACGAAGTAAGAGTTAGAAAAAGAAAGTAGAAAGTAGAAAGAGCAACGAATAAAGACAAAAATAATCAAACGAAAAACCATGAAAAAAATAATAACACTAATTTCAATTTCCTTTTTTATTTTAACATCCTGCAACGGAGAGAAAAAAGAAGCGGTAGCTGAATCTCCTGCAATTGCAGTAAAAGTAAGCGGAGTTTCCGAAAAAGACAGCAGTCCATTTGTAAGCGCCAGCGGAAAAATTGAAGCCGAAAACAGCGCTGATTTGAGCACCCGAATGATGGGTTACGTAACCAAAGTATACGTTCAGATAGGACAAAAAGTGCACGCAGGCCAAACGCTGGTAAGTATCAACAACTCTGATTTGAAGGCCAAGAAAGCACAAGCAGATGCCAATATTCTTCAGGCAACTGCGGGTTACAACAGTGCCAAAAAAGATTACGATCGTTTCGTGAACTTATTCAAACAACAAAGCGCTTCACAGAAAGAACTGGACGACATGACAGCCCGTTATGAAATGGCCAAAGCGGGACTTGAAGGGGCAAAACAAATGCGAAACGAAGTTTTGGCACAGTTCAATTATTCCAACATCACGGCTCCATTTTCTGGTGTGGTGACCAACACTTTCGTAAAAGAAGGCGATATGGCCAATCCCGGCATGCCGTTGGTCAGCGTTGAAGGAGCTTCAAAACTTCAAGCGGCTGCAATGGTTTCTGAAAGTGATATTACCAGCATAAAAAAAGGAATGCCTGTTAGCATTTTGGTGAAATCATCCAACGAAAAACTTACGGGTAAAGTAAGCGAGGTAAGTTTGTCGGCAAAAAACACAGGTGGACAGTATCTGGTAAAAATAAATTTGGACAAAACGGACAGTTCAGTCTTGCCAGGAATGTTCGTCAATGTACAGTTTCCTGTTGAAAACAAGGCCAACGCCTCCCAAAGCAATGTTATTTTGGTTCCCGAAAGCGCTTTGGTAAGACAAGGGCAACTTACAGGAATCTACACCATAGGAAATGAAAATGTGGCTATCCTAAGATGGTTGCGTACCGGGAAAACTTTTGGCAACCAAGTAGAAGTGCTTTCCGGATTATCAGCCGATGAAAAATACATCGTATCCGCCGACGGAAAATTGTTTAACGGAGCCAAAGTAAGTGTTCAGTAATCGGCTTTTTTAGTGTTCAGTGCCATTGCGAGCCAGAAAAGCTATCGCATTTAATGCCCATTCGATTTAAAAAACAGTCCTTAATTCTGCGTGAGGGATAGCAGTGGAAATCCTTTTTCGTCAGTTCGAGTTTCCGCTTTATAGCGGAAGTATCGAGAACAAGAAAAAGATTGAAGCGAATAGCCCGACCCGACTTTTTGAGAGGGTCACGCCCAAATAAATAAAAAATTATGCAAGAAGGAATTTCAGGTAAAATTGCCCATTTTTTCATTAACTCCAAACTAACCATTTTGATGATGGTGGGCTTGATGATCATTGGTGTCTACAGTTCTTTTCTCATTCCTAGAGAAGAAGAACCACAAATTAATGTTCCGATGGCCGACGTAATGGTGGGTTATCCAGGAGCGAGCCCAACGGAAGTGGAAAGTCGTGTGGCGAAACCTTTGGAAAAAATCATTTCCAACATTAAAGGTGTGGAACATGTGCATACTATGGCCATGAACGGTCAGGCTATGCTTATCGTACAGTTTTATGTAGGCCAGGATGTGGAGCGCTCATATGTGAAACTGTATGACGAATTAGCAAAACACGAAGATATGTTCCCAAAAGGGGTGTATAAACCGATGGTAAAAACGCGTTCTATTGACGATGTCCCAATGCTTGGCATCACGCTGTGGAGCGACAAAATGGACGATTTCCAATTGCGCCAAATCGCTGAGGAAGTAACTTCGGAAGTTGAGAAAGTAAAGGATGTTGCCATTACAAAAGAAATTGGAGGTAGAAGCCGAGTTCTAAAAGTGATTTTGGACAAAGATAAAATGGCGGAGAACGGTATCGACCCTATGGGCATCATGCAAATGATCCAAGCCAATAACAGCAGTTCCCAATCGGGAAGTTTTGTAAATCAGGACCAAGAATATTTGATTACAACAGGGAAGTTCTTAACCTCAGCAGATGACGTAGAAAATTTGGTGGTTGGTGTGAATAAAAACATGCCTGTCTATTTGAAACAAGTTGCCAGCATTCAAGACGGGCCTTCGACGGCCAAAAGTTATGTGTCTTTCGGATACGGAAAAACAAATGACAACTATAAAAGTGCGCAATCCGAATATCCCGCGGTTACCATATCCGTTGGAAAAGTAAAGGGAGCGGATGCGATGAAAATTTCGGAGAAAATCATTGATAAAGTAGAGCATTTAAAGGCTACAATAATTCCGAACGATGTTCATGTTAAAGTAACCAGAAATTATGGTGAAACGGCTTCTGACAAGGTGGGTGAATTATTGCTTCACTTGGGTATCGCCATTTTGGCTGTTACTTTCTTGGTGATGCTAGCCATGGGCTGGAGAGGTGGATTGGTCGTTTTCTTCTCGGTTCCATTGACTTTTGCTTTGACTTTATTCAGTTATTATATGCTGGATTATACTTTGAACCGAATTACACTTTTCGCCCTGGTATTCGTGGTGGGGATTGTTGTCGACGACAGTATTATTATCGCCGAGAACATGCACAGGCATTTCAAGATGAAGCGATTGCCGTTTAAGCAAGCAGCTATTTATGCGATAAATGAAGTGGGAAACCCAACGATTTTGGCAACATTTACGGTAATTGCAGCCATTCTACCGATGGCATTCGTATCAGGAATGATGGGGCCGTACATGAGCCCGATGCCTATAGGCGCTTCGATTGCCATGATATTGTCACTGTTTGTTGCATTGACCGTTACGCCTTATTTAGGATACCATTTATTGCAGGAAAAAGATGCGCAAGAGCATAAAGAAAATGAAGGCCTAGAAACCAGTTTCATCTATAGAATATACAACAAGCTGGAGCGTCCTTTACTGGAAAGCAGCATGAAGAGAAGAGTGCTCGTGGGAGTGACGGCGTTGTTATTGTTCGGTTCTGTTGGTATGTTTTTCACCAAATCAGTTTTGGTAAAAATGTTGCCTTTCGACAATAAAAATGAATTTCAAGTGGTAATCGATATGCCTGAAGGAGCGACTCTGGAAAGAACATCAGCAGTTACGAAAGAAATTGCGCAATACTTAACAACAATACCGGAGGTGGTAGATTATCAAAACTATATTGGTACATCAGCACCAATCACCTTTAACGGATTAGTTCGTCATTATGATTTACGTGGCGGAAGCAACATGGCCGATATTCAAGTGAATTTATTGCACAAAGAAGATCGAAAATTACAAAGTCACGACATTGCGAAAGATGTGCGTCCGCAAATTCAGAAAATCGCCAAAAAATATGGCGCCAACGTAAAGATTATCGAAGTTCCGCCAGGACCTCCTGTTTTGTCCACATTGGTAGCCGAGGTTTACGGTCCAAATTACAAAGACCAGATTAAAGTGGCGCAGCAGGTAAAAGACATTCTCCATAAAACGGATGGTATCGTAGATATTGACTGGACTGTAGAGGACAAGCAAACGGAATACAAACTGGAAGTGGATAAAGAAAAAGCAATGCTTAACGGGATTGCGCCACAACAAATAGTAGGGAATCTGACTTATTTATTGAAGGAATATCCAATATCTAATTTGTATGACGAAAATTCGAATGACAATATAGGCATTGTCCTTTCGCTCGACGATAAAGACAAAACGAGCTTGAAAGACATCCAGAACTTGAAAATAAAAGGAAGCCAGGGGAATATGATTCCGGTAAGTGATTTGGTAAAAGTGAAAACGGATACTTTACAAAAAACTATTTATAGAAAAGACCAGAAACGCGTGGTTTACGTGACGGCTGATATGGCCGGAGCACTGGAAAGCCCTGTCTACGCCATTTTGGGGATGACCGAGAAATTGGATAAAATGAATATCCCAAAAGGGTACAAAGTCAATGAATTGTACATGAACCAACCAACGGATGAAAGTGATTTTACCGTAAAATGGGATGGTGAATGGCAGATTACATTGGAAGTGTTCCGTGATTTAGGTGTTGCCTTTATGGTTGCCATCGTGATCATCTATATGTTGATTGTGGGTTGGTTCCAGAACTTTAAAACGCCTATCGTGATGATGCTTGCCATTCCGCTTTCATTAATCGGGATTGTATTTGGTCACTGGTTACTGGGTGCTTATTTTACTGCAACTTCTTTCATCGGTATGATAGCGTTGGCAGGGGTTATGGTTAGAAATTCAGTCTTGCTGATTGACTTCATAGAAATTCGACTGAATGACGGTATCCCTATAAAACAAGCGATTATCGAGGCTGGAGCGGTAAGAACCTCCCCTATTCTATTGACGACTGGTGCTGTTGTAATTGGCGCTTCCATCATATTATTTGATCCGTTGTTTCAAGGATTGGCCATTTCGTTAGTGTTTGGAGCGATTGTTTCAACTATACTTACCTTAATTGTGGTGCCTTTGATATACTATATCACGGAGAGAAAGAAATGGGAAAAATAAAAAATAGTTGAAAGTTGAAAAACCAGAACCTTAAACTTGAAACTTCAAACCTTAAACAAAAAAACAAATGAAACTACTTATTATAACCGCAATAAAAGCATTTGACAAAGACATCAAAAAAATGCTGAACCAGGCAGCCGTAAAAACCTTTAGCTACAAAGAGGTAACAGGATTTAAGGATATTTCTGAAGTGTCAATGGAAGGAAATTGGTTTGGAAGCGAAATGAGCGAAAACGAATCCATACTGTATTATGCCTTTGTAGACAATGGAAATGTAGATACACTTATCGAAAAAGTAAACGAATTCAATGCGAAGCAAGAAAGTTTATCAAACATTCATGTGGCAGTATTAAATATAGAAAAACACAATTAAAAAATAAAAAAAAATGAAAAATAAAGTATTTAGAATTATTGTAGGCTCATTTATCTTAGTCAGTTTGCTTTTAACAATCTATGTAAATATAAATTGGTTGTGGTTTACTGCTTTTATAGGCGTCAATTTAATTCAATCTGGTATTACCAAATGGTGCTTATTAGAGACTATTTTATCCAAAATAGGATTGAAAGACTAAAAAGTTTTGAACATAAATGGAAAACCGAAACAACCGTTTCGGTTTTTTTTATGGCAAAAAAAATAAATCCTCTCCTCTTCCCCTTCCCATTATTCGCTCCATCTCCAGCAAAACCAGGCGGTGCTACATTATCCCACCGCCGATATTCCCATCCAAATCCGATGCGCAAACAATCCCGGAAATAAATTTTAACAAAAAAATAACTAACATTTGTATATACAAATTAAAAAAGTGTTACATTTGTACCAACAAATAAGAAAGGGTTTTATGAAAATTGAAGATGAAATAAAAAGCAGCATACCATTAAAGGTCTCAAAAAAAATCATTTTGAATATTTTGTACACGCAAAATGTGGTAAATGAAAAATTTAATGAAGTATTAAAACCGTATGATTTATCAGGGGAGCAATATAACGTTTTAAGAATATTAAGGGGCCAAAAAGGGAATCCCGCTAACATGTGTTTGATACAAGAACGCATGGTTGCGAAAACAAGTAACACTACCCGCTTAGTAGATAAATTATTATTGAAGAATCTGGTTACAAGAAATGTGTGTCCAGAAAACCGAAGGAAAATTGAAGTGGCTATAACCCAAAAGGGACTGGACGTTTTAACCAAATTGGACCCTAAGGTCATCGAACATGAAAATTATTTTTCACAGAATTTAAGTACGGAAGAGCTCGAACAATTAAACGCATTATTAGAAAAATACAGAAATCAACAAATACAATAAATTATGAAAACCTTTTTAGATAAACAAAATTGGCGCTACGCCACCAAAAAATTTGATGGTACAAAAGTAATCTCAGAATCAGACTTGGATTTTCTGAAAGAAGCGGTTCGTTTAAGCGCGTCTTCATACGGATTGCAACTCTATAAAGTAATAATCGTTGAGAATCAAGAATTAAAGGCACAATTATTGCCTGCTGCTTATGGACAAACACAAATTACAGATGCTTCCCACTTATTTGTTTTCGCAAGTCAAACGAATATCGGGAATACAGAAATTGATGCTTACCTTAAAAATGCAAGCGAAATAAGAGAACTTCCCATTGAAGCATTGTCTGGATATGGAGATTTCATGAAAGGGACAATTAACCCGATGCCGGAAGACGTTAAAAATATTTGGACAGCTAAACAGACGTATTTAGCTTTGGGAAATTTATTGAACGCCGCAGCGGAGTTAAATATTGACGCTACACCGATGGAAGGTTTTAATGCAGCGCAATTCAATGAAATTTTAGGATTGGATAAACTAAACCTAAACGCAGTTGTAATTGCACCGGTCGGATATCGTCATGAAGAGGATGCTACACAGCACCACAAAAAAGTTAGAAAATCAAACAAGGATTTATTTATTACATTATAATTATTAACACAAATCAAATTAAACAAATGAAAAATTTAAAATCAATTGCTTTAGCATTAGTAGTAGTACTATCTACTTTATCAGTAACTGCACAAACAAAAAAAGTAAATGCATCGGAAAGTACAATCAACTGGGTTGGTAAAAAAGTGACTGGACAGCATGAAGGGACGGTAAACTTGAAAGATGGCGCATTAGTTTTCACCGGAAAAAAATTAACTGGCGGAACATTCACCGTTGACATGACTTCATTGACTGCAACAGATTTAAAAGGTGAGTACCAAGGAAAATTAAACGGACACTTGAAATCAGAAGATTTCTTCGGAACTGAAAAATTCCCAGCGTCTACATTAGTTTTCAAAACGATTGCCGCCAAATCAAAAAATCTTTATGCTGTAACTGCTGATTTGACAATCAAAGGAAAAACAAATCCTGTCACTTTTGATATTGCCGTAAACGGGAATACAGCATCGACAAAGTTCAATGTTGACAGAACTAAATACGACATCAAATACGGTTCAGGTAGTTTCTTCGACAACTTGGGAGACAAAGCAATCTCTGATGAATTTGAATTAGCTGTAGCTTTGAAATTCTAATATTTTTTATAATACAATGTTTACTAATCTACCCAACAAGAAATTGTTGGGTTTTTTATTGCACTCAAATAATGTAACAAAAAAGACAAAAAGCCAGTGTTTTTTTATTTTAATGTATTTGAATAACCAAATAACATTTATATATTTGTAACATGAAAACAATAAAAAACAATACTTGGTGGTGGAATAATTTACGTCAGTTGTCGTGAACTAAGCTCCTATGGTATTATTAACTATAAATATAAAAGGCTTGTCATCACGACGAGCCTTTTTTTTATGCCAACAATTTTTGCTGTTCATACCATTAAAAATCTTAAAATTTATTCAAGTTGAAACTATTTACACTAAATACTAAATACAAACAAATCCTCGCTGACACCATTACTCCCGTCAGCGTATATTTCAAAATACGCGATAAGTTCCCCAACAGCTTACTTTTGGAAAGCAGTGATTACCATGGGAATGACAACAGTTTCTCATACATCTGTTGCAATCCGATTGCATCGATCAAAATAGAAAACGAAACGGTCTGCAAAACCTATCCTGACGGTACTTCAGAGAAAATTGCGATCGATGCAGACACCAATATTCCGGGAGTGATCCAAGAGTTTTCGCATCAATTTAAATCAAAAAAAAACGATTTCAAATTTATCAACAATGGTCTGTTCGGATACATCTCTTATGATGCCGTTCGTTATTTCGAAAAGGTGACTGTCGCCAAAAAGGACAACAGCATTTCAATTCCTGATGTGTATTATGCGGTTTACCAAAACATCATCGCCATCAACCATTTTAAGAATGAGGCCTATATTTTCTGTCACAGTCTGGAAGGAAAAAACAATATCTCGGAGATTGAGCAACTGTTGCAATCCAGAAATATCGCTTCCTATAAATTCTCGAAAGAAGGGGAAGGTTTCTCCAACTTGACCGATACCGAATTCAAGCACAATGTGTCTTTGGCTAAAAAGCACTGTTTTCGCGGGGACGTTTTCCAACTGGTTTTATCCAGACGATTTACGCAAGGTTTCAAAGGAGATGAGTTCAACGTGTATAGAGCATTGCGAAGCATCAACCCATCGCCTTACTTGTTCTTTTTTGATTATGGCGATTTCAAAATATTTGGTTCTTCACCTGAAGCCCAAATTATCGTAAAAGACCGCAAAGCCGAAATCCATCCGATAGCCGGAACTTTCAAACGAACCGGTGATGACGAAAAAGATGCCATTCTTGCTAAACAACTGTCCGAGGACAAGAAAGAGAATAGCGAACATGTGATGTTGGTAGATTTGGCACGAAATGATTTGAGCCGTAATGGCCATGACGTGAAAGTGGAAAAATACAGGGAAGTGCAATTCTTCTCTCATGTGATTCATTTAGTTTCAAAAGTGACAGGCTATTTACATGAAAAAGCGACAACCATGCAAGTGGTGGCCGATACTTTTCCAGCAGGAACATTAAGTGGAGCTCCAAAACATAGGGCCATGCAACTCATTGAGGAGTATGAAAAAACAAACCGTAATTTCTATGGTGGTGCGATCGGTTTCATGGATTTTGAAGGGAACTTTAACCATGCCATCATGATTCGAACTTTCCTGAGCAAAAATCACCAATTGCATTCACAAGCGGGTGCCGGAATAGTCGCCAGTTCAGATGAAGAAAGCGAAATGGAGGAAGTGTACAACAAATTGAGAGCGTTGAATAAGGCGTTAGATTTGGCGGAGACAATATAAAATAACAATTAAAAGATTTAATAATTTAAGTATTTAAAGATTACTCAAAAAGTACAATTTTTCAATCTTTAAATCTTTCAATTTTTCAATAAAATAATGAAAAAAATACTAGTCATAGACAATTACGATAGTTTCACTTACAATCTGGTGCATTATCTGGAAGATTTGGATTGCGAAGTAACCGTCTACAGAAACGACGAATTTGATATCGAGGAAATAGCGAGTTTCGATAAGATATTACTTTCTCCCGGTCCCGGAATTCCGGAGGAAGCCGGTTTGCTGAAGGACGTGATTCGGAAATATGCCGCTACCAAGAGTATTCTTGGCGTTTGTTTGGGACAACAGGCCATCGGCGAGGTTTTCGGAGGAACACTTTCTAACTTGGATAAAGTGTATCACGGCGTGGCCACAATGGTAAAAACGGTGGTTGATGATGAATTGCTGTTTGAAGGATTAGGAAATGAATTTGAAGTGGGCCGTTATCATTCTTGGGTGGTAGACAGCAGTTTACCTGACGTTCTGGAAGCCACTTCTTTTGATGAAAATGGCCAAGTAATGTCTTTGAGACACAAAACATTTGATGTCCGCGGGGTGCAATTTCATCCCGAAAGTGTGTTGACGCCAAACGGAAAAAGAATATTGGAGAATTGGGTAAAAAGCCCCATAGCCCCCAAAGAGAGAATAACTCAATAACTGAAATAAATGACACTGATTTTTAATCACTAAAAACCCTATTTACCCCAATAGGAGCTCCCCTCCTTCGGAGGGGCTGGGGGAGGCTAATGAAAAACATATTAAACAGACTGATTAACCATGAAATGCTCTCCAAAGACGAGGCAAAAAATGTGTTGGTTAATATATCCAACGGAAGCTATAACCCAAGCCAGATTTCAGCATTTTTGACCGTATACATGATGCGAAGCATTAGTATCGAAGAGCTCTCCGGTTTCAGGGAGGCCCTATTAGAATTGTGCATTCGTGTCGATTTATCAGCATACAACACAATCGATCTGTGCGGAACAGGCGGCGACGGAAAAGACACTTTCAACATATCGACCCTGGCTTCTTTTGTGGCGGCC
>NZ_DATBVQ010000173.1:0-5918 GCF_036515215.1 Flavobacterium sp. | reverse complement strand
AATTGATTTTCAACAACATTAAAATGATTTTTAGATTGACGGTCTTTTAACTCCTCGCCAAAACAAAAGATTACAGTCATATCATGTTCTAGGGCAGTATTTACTTTGCTGGCGATCAATGCGTCAGTTTCATGAAATATGGCTCTACGCTCTGAATGTCCAAGAATCACAATGTCGACACCAACGCTTTTTAGCATATCGGCGGAGATTTCTCCCGTAAACGCGCCACTTTCTGCTTGATGTACATTTTGGGCTGCCACTTCAATATTAGTAAACTGTAAGTGCTCTACCGCTGAAGCTAAGTTTACGAAAGTAGGCGCTACTATAACTTGTACCTCGGTCTCCGTTGGCATTTTTGCTATTAATTCATTTAGCAAATCTTCAGTTTGCTCTGCATTTTTATTCATTTTCCAGTTTCCGGCTACAATCTTCTTTCTCATTTCGGTTCGTGTTATATTTAGTTATCGTTTTTAGTTCTTATTTTAATTTTCTTAAGGTTTCGTTGATTTGGTCAAAATCAGTTTCTACGGCACGATATAAGGCAATGTTACCCGTTCTGTCCACAATGATGTATCTTGGAATCCAATCCAGGTCGATGGCGGTTCCAAAAATTCCTTTCATTTGGTCGTTCGCCATATAATGGTCTCCTTTGAGTTCGTGTTTTTCGATCCCCAGTTTCCATTTGTCGGCCGTTTTGTCCATCGAAATAAAGACAAAGTCCACATCGGGATTATTTACTTGAAGTTCTTTCACTTTTGGCATTGCTTTTATGCAATCTCCACACCATGAAGCCCAAACCTCGATTACCAGCGTTTTTCCTTCGTGTTTCTTTAAAATATCTTGAAAGCCTAGTTGGCCTCCTTCAGTAGTCAATAATGTTTCTGTCAAAGCTTCTTTTGAAAAGCTGGTTTTTTGGGCATTTGTACAAGAAAATGTAGCGAAAGCAATAAATAAAGCAAATATTTTTTTCATTTTTTATATTTTAAACAAAGTTAAACAAACAATTCGATTGAGGATTATAGATTTTTTTTTTTTGGATATGCGGGTTCATAATCACAAAACGGCCCGTTTTAGTGACAAAATTAAAATTGAAATCGTTGTAGTTGGGTCCACTTTGAGAGCTATTTTGCTATTATTAATAATTTTTTTTTAAAGCAAGCAAAATTTCGCTGGTTCAGGGTCTAGGAGAGCCTGATTTTGGGATCGAGATAGGCGTAAATGATGTCCACCAGAATGTTAATTACCACAAAAGTGGTCGAAATGATAAGAACGGAGCCCATAATGACAGGCAAGTCCAAATTATTCAACGCTTCCACAATTTCTTTGCCCAAACCATTCCATCCAAAAATAAATTCCACAAATACCGCACCCGCGAGCATCGATGCGAACCACCCCGAAATTGCCGTCACGACAGGATTAAGGGAGTTTTTTAAAGCATGTTTCCTAATGATTTGAAATTCAGACAAGCCTTTGGCTCTTGCGGTACGGATGTAATCCTGTCCGAACGTTTCCAATAAGGAATTTCTCATCAACTGTATTACGACCGCCAATGGACGTATTCCCAGTACGATTGCAGGTAAAATAATGTTTTTCCATTGGATATAGCTTCCCTCACCAAAATCATCCACTTCGTATAAACTTCCCGTCATGTTTAAATGGGTGAATTTTTGCAGCACAAATCCAAATAGCCATGCAAAAAGAATGGCGCTGAAAAAAGAAGGTATACTCATACCTAATGTACTTATTAGCGCAATCAAGCGATCAATCCAAGTGTCTTTGTGCAAAGCCGAAATGATACCGAAAATGATACCGAAAACAATGGCAATCACAATCGCAAAAAGGGCCAATATAGCTGTATTGGGTAAGGTGTTTCCGATAATTTGAGAGACCTTTTTGCCGCTTTTCGTGAAGCTTTCCCTCAAATAAGGAGTCTTGATTACAAGATCGTTTTGTCCAACGCTAAATAACGGTATCACATTGTATTTTCCCTCGCTCAAAAAGGTATAATCCGATTCTTTTTTGCTGTGGATAGAAATAGGCGAGAGGTCATTGAGATAGTATAAATATTGGGTTGAAATTGGCTTGTCAAAACCGTACTTTTTCTTTATCAAAGCCAATTGTTCCGAATTTTCATTTTGGTCCAACATCATTCTCGCAGGATCGCCAGGCAAAACGTTGAACAAGAAGAATATCACCGTAATCACCCCATAAAGGGTAAGCAGTGCGTAGCCGATTTTATTTAAAAAGTATCTTAGCATTTATTTTTTAAGTCGAAAGTCAGTATCGTAAAGTCTTAAGGAAATCCTATTTCCGACTTTAAGACTTATTTTATAGTTTCAATTTTTTAATGTCGTTATAATGCACTTTCTGTTTAATCGTTCCTTTTTCGAGAACAACGATGCTCGGGTTGGCTCTTTCAATTGTTTTTAAAGTAGTTGCATCGCAAAAGTAGAAATCGAAAGTAAGTCCATATTTTTTCTGTGCTATGGTAATTTCAGTCGGAGATGAGGCAGTCATGCCTATAACCTTATATCCTTTGGCCTTAGCTTCCTGATTTAGTTTTTCCAATTTGGTCATTCCCCCTTCTTCAGCGGTTGCCAAATCGTAAGTGACGTACATCAACAATTTTGGCTCTTTCAGCAATTCTTCTTTATAATCCGAATCCTCTTTCACCATGGTGAAATCATGGATAGGAGGAACGTATCCTTCGGTAATTACTTTGTCCTTTCGATCCACAAAAGTGGCGCCTTCCGGAATTGACATCAAGTCTTTTTCGGTGAATTCTTTATTGACACCATTCACATTGTATATGAAAATCATTTCAACAACGGATTTTGGGGCGCCTTCAGGAATTTCCATTCCCTTTTCTATATTGGTACCCACTTTATATGGCCTGAAATCAATTATTGGCAAATGATTCAGCACCCAAACCGCCATAAACATGCATAGAATTATACTTGCATAAGCAATCATATTTTGTACGGCATTTTGAAATAAAGGTTTTACTAAGTTTCTGTTTATGAACAAAATAAGGATAAAAAACAATAAGACAATATCCTTGGTGAACGATTGCCATGGGGTAAGGTGCAATGCATCGCCAAAGCAACCGCAGTCTTTCACCACGTCAAAATAAGCTGAATAAAAGGTTAGGAACGTAAAAAAAACAATCATGAGCAACAAACTCCAAATCGTGAATTTTGATTTGTAGCCAATGAGTAGCATAACACCCAATACCACTTCCAGGATAACCAAAAACAAAGCGAGTCCCAAAGTTAAGGGAACCAGAAACGGCAAATTGAATACGGGTTCACTGAAATATTCATCCAGTTTATAGGAAAACCCCACCGGATCATTCAGTTTAATTAATCCCGAAATAATGAATAGCAATCCAACGAATATCCTTGAAAATTGAGTAATTATATTTTTCATGTTTTATTGATTTTATTTGCCGAAACCCATTAAGATCAATGCAAAAACGGCATAGTTGATCATGTCTTGATAATTGGCGTCAATGCCCTCCGAAACGATTGTTTTCCCTTTATTGTCTTCGATTTGTTTGACACGAAGCAGTTTTTGCAGAATCAGATCGGTTAATGAACTCACCCGCATTTCACGCCAAGCTTCGCCATAATCGTGATTTTTATCCTCCATCAATTCCTTGGTTAACTTGATTTTCGCATCATATAATTGGGTCGCTTTTTCAACATCCAAATCTGGCTGCTCCGCCACTCCCAATTCTAATTGAATCAAAGCCATGATGGAATAATTGATGATCCCTATGAATTCGCCCGTTTCATCTTCGTTTACTTTTCGAACCTCGTTTTTTTGTAAACTTCTGATTCTTTGTGCTTTTATGAATATTTGGTCGGTTAATGAAGGCAATCTAAGTATGCGCCAGGCGCTACCGTAATCAGTCATTTTGTTGACAAAGAGCGAACGACAAATCGCAATTACGTTATCGTATTCTTGAGAAGTATTCTTCATTATTGGTGTATATTTGTCTAAAATTTTCTCAAAAATAACATATTTTTTTTTGAATGTAGAATTTTTTAAGTCTTTAAAATTGTAAACAAATGACTATTAACTGCAAAGGACAACTGATAGACTTAGCCACTCCCAAAGTAATGGGGATTTTGAATGTTACCCCCAACTCATTTTTTGATGGCGGAAAGTACAAGCCCGGACCATCCGGGGAAGCTGAAATGCTTGCTAGAGTAGAAAAAATGCTAAACGATGGTGCCACGTTCATAGACATTGGAGGATATTCCAGCAAGCCAAATGCCGAATTCGTTACCGAAGCGGAAGAGCTTGACAGAATCGTTCCCGTGGTAAAGTCAATCCTGAAATACCATCCTGAAGCAGTACTTTCCATTGACACTTTTAGAAGCGGTGTGGCTGCGGCCTGTATAGAAAATGGTGCGGCAATTATCAATGATATTGCAGCCGGTAACTTAGATGATAAAATGCTGGGAGTTGTCGCAAAATATAATGTTCCGTACATTATGATGCACATGCGAGGAACGCCACAAACGATGCAAACTTTGACGGATTACGATGATATCGTCAAAGAGATACTTTTCTACTTTTCGGAAAGAGTCCATGAAGCCAGAAGTTTTGGCATCAACGATTTGATAATAGACCCCGGATTTGGTTTTGCCAAAACCCTTGACCAGAATTATGAAGTGCTGCAAAAACTGGAATTATTTCAAATGCTCGAATTGCCATTATTGGTGGGTTTTTCAAGGAAATCCATGGTTTATAAACCATTGAATACCAGCTCGAAAGAAGCCTTGAACGGAACTACAGTTCTAAATACGATCGCCTTGACGAAAGGGGCAAAAATTTTGCGGGTTCATGACGTAAAGGAGGCAGCAGAAGCTGTTACGCTGTTCAACAAAATCAATTTATAATGATGAAATATTTTAGCCTGATTATTCTTTTTATATTATTTTCATGTGGAAATAAGGAAGATGTTTTATTGCCAAAATCGGATACCACTATTGATAGTGACATAAAAGACCATTCGCCCATCTATATTTTTTTCAGAACAAACGGGAAAGACACCTTGGCTGAAGTCAACAGGAAAAATAGCATTATCACGACCAATTGGATTTTCAATATAGACAAGCGTTTGCCTTTACGATTAGTCATTCCTGAAGTAATGAAACTGCAACAAAAAAAACGTGAAGAAAAGGCTCATAAGAATGAAAAGGCTCAAAATTATTATTCCTATGCTGACACGATCGGTAAAAATTTAGCTTTTATTCCTTTTACAAAAGTATTCTATAAATTAGAAAAACCGAAGTCAGGAATCATTGTCTTTTATACAAAAGGCAATGAAGTTTTAGTAGATGGGGTTGCCATGAAAAAAGACGAATTACAAGAGTATTTAAATAAATTACCAAGTGATAAACGAAACCAACATGTTTTTTGCTTTGATAAAGATTTAAGTTTTGGAAGTTACATTCAAGATAAAATTTTCATTGAAAGTTTAGAGCTTCCCAAATCAAAATTTGAATTAGGTGTTTTTGATCAGGAGTTTGTCTACTAGTGAAAAATAATATTTTTTAGGCCTTCAAAAAGGAACGAAAGAATCAATTAGCGCTTATTTTTGATGGTTTTATTGTTGATACAATATTTAACCAATGAAGAAGGCTTTCTTTTGCAAAAAAGAAAGCCTTTAGTTTTACAAGTTAAAATTTACGGTTTAATAATCCCAACAGCCTAAACATGCTGGATTGTCAAATTGACCTCTTATCTCTCCTTCAGGAAATGCTGTACTGTGTAAGTTTACGTAATAACGGCCTTCTTTAAGATCTGCTTCCTGTGCAGTAGTTAATGCAGGACTTGTATAAGCTATTGGAGAGGTTAAGCTAGTAAGAGGGAATACAATTGGCCCGTTAACTCCTATAGCTCCT
>NZ_DATBVQ010000172.1:0-2303 GCF_036515215.1 Flavobacterium sp. | reverse complement strand
TTCCCAGATAATTTTGGCGACTATATAGCGGGCCATATCCTTATCGTCAGAAGGGATAATGTACCAAGGCGCATTTTCAGTAGCCGTTTTATTAATAGCCTCCTGATAATATTGCATATATTCGTCCCAGTGTTCACGCTCTTTCAAATCCCCTGGCGAGAATTTCCAATGATGCTCCTCTTCTTCCAGCCTTCGTAACAGCCGCTGACGCTGCTCCTCCTTACTCATGTGGAAGTAAAACTTCATTACGATTGTGCCGTTTTGAGTAATATGCTTTTCAAAATTATTGATTTGCTCCATTCTATTTTGCCAAAACTGCGGTGTAATATCTTCTACCTTCTCAATTCCGGGCAAATTTTCGTTTAATATATATTCAGGATGCACCCGGGTCACCAAAACATTCTCGTAATGGGTCCTGTTAAAAACAGCAAATTTCCCTTTTTCCGGCAAAGCCAGGTAATGTCTCCATAAATAATCGTGTTCCAGCTCTGTCGAATTCGGCGTTTTAAAACTATAAACCTCCACCCCACGCGGGTTGAATTCCTTAAAAACTTCACGAATCAAACTATCCTTCCCGGAAGTATCCATTCCTTGTAAACAAATCAAAACGCCATAGCGATTATGCGCATACATCACATCCTGTAACGCACTCAACTTCTCTTGCACCTTATCTAATTTCTCTTCCTTATCGTCCTCGCTGGCCTTGCTAAACAAATTCGTGGGAATTGCAGACAAATCAATTTTGGCTGTCACTTTAAAATCATCTGGATCAATAGACTTCATAAGAAATATTTTATCTTTATAATCTCAAATATAACAAATAATTGGGTGAATCCTTATTAATTTCAGGAGCTATTTCCGGCTATTCGCAACAATCTATTAATCCGAAAAAAAAGCGGCTTAATAGGATTTCCGCTTCTATCCGGGCTAGGAAACCCATTTTCACAATAACATTCATGAAAAAGCACACACTCGAATTACTATTTCAGATTATAGGTATCGGTTCCGCCTCGGGGCTTTTTTACAAAGACAACACCCTATTGCTGATTGGCGACAACAGCGGATTCCTATATGAATACCACATGGATTTTAGTGATTTAAAACAGTATCCGCTTATCAAAAACCCTGCAGCAAATATTCCTAAAAGCGAAAAACCAGATTTCGAATCCATAGCTCATTTTCAGGATACGCTATACATTTTCGGTTCAGGTTCTACCACAAAAAGAAATGCAATGATCGAATTTGATTTAAGACAAAAAATAAAAATCGCTACCAACGATCTATCTGACCTATATGCTGTAATGCAGAGTTTTGGGAACATCAAACCCGAAGATTTTAATCTGGAAGGAGCCGTTTATGACGGTCAAAATTGGTATTTATTCAATCGAGGCAATGGAATTTCTAACAAAAACATGCTCTTCACACTTCATGCCAAAAAACTAAATGAAGGATTCAGCTTGTTGTCAAATGATTACAAACTTCCCAAAATAAAAGGAATCCGTTCCAGTTTCACCGATGCAGTTTTGGTCAATGATAAACTTTATTTTTTAGCCACTGCCGAAGATACCCAATCACCTTATGATGATGGGGAAGTTTTAGGAAGCTTTATTGGGCGTATTGATGTACAAACAATGAAAATAGATTACACAAAAAAAATAAGCAGCACTCATAAATTTGAAGGAATAACCATCTTCTCAAATTCAAACGATAAAATCGAATTTCTTCTTTGTGAAGACAAAGATACTGATGAGTTAAAAACAGAAATTTACAAATTAATATTAGAAAAAAACCTCAAAAATTAACAAAATGACTGACTTAAAAAATAAAAACGCACTGATAACGGGCGCCGGAAAAGGAATTGGAAAAGCGATCGCTTTGGCTTTGGCCAAGGAAGGCGTAAATGTGATTTTGGTTGCCAGAACACAGGAAGAGATTGACAATGTCGCTGCAAAAACACGCTCATTAAGAGTAAAAGCACTAGCATTAGCCGCCGACGTAGCCGACATCAATTCTGTGAATTCTGCAGTTGAAAAAGCCTTGGCCGAATTTGGAACCATCGATATTTTAATCAATAATGCCGGAATTGCCGCTTTCGGAAAATTTCTGGAACTGGAGCCCGCAGCTTGGGAGCGTATCATACAGGTAAACTTAATGGGCACCTATTACATGACCCGCGCCGTTTTGCCAAATATGATCGAAAGACAAACGGGCGACATCATCAATATTTCTTCAACGGCAGGATTAAGCGGAAACGCTTTGACGAGCGCCTATAGCGCTTCTAAATTTGCGGTTTTAGGATTGAC
>NZ_DATBVQ010000171.1:0-7207 GCF_036515215.1 Flavobacterium sp. | reverse complement strand
AGATCTTATTCCAATAGACCCTAGATTATCAAACACATCCGTGTTGAATGTAGGTTGGAAACCATTATAAGTAGTACCTGCATCGTGCAATAAATTGTTCGGGTCTGAAATCCAGTACGGGGCTCTATACAACGCAAAACTAGTCCCTTTTCTAACATTAATATCTCCAAAAGCGTAAAGTGTAGTTTTATCAGAAAGCGGATATTCAGCGTTCACCACTAAAGCACCCATTTTAGAATCAGGCTGTCCTATAGTCATCCCTAGGTCTGGATTTCTACTCAACCAATCTCCCCATTGTGCATCATCTGCGGCTACTCCAAACAAATCGTCTTTTCCTGGCTTTCCTGCTCTGTTCGTTTTCTTTTGGTCCAAATAAGAAAGATTAAAATTCACGAAACCTTTGTCAGCAATTTTAAATCCTGAGTTAAGGTCCGCTCCAAAATTGAAACCGTCCCCTTGTGAAGTTACTCCTGAAGTAAGACTTACCTCCGTAAAATTAGTTTGTTTTTTAAGGATAATATTAACTACCCCTGCAATAGCGTCAGAGCCGTATTGAGAGGAGGCTCCGTCGCGTAGTACTTCAACTCTTTCGATTGCAGAAAAAGGTATACTTTTCATATCTGTTCCTACCTCACCTTTTCCGGGAGTATCATTGATATAAACCAATGCGCTTTGATTTTTTCTTTTTCCGTTTACCAAAACTAAGGTACGACTTGGTCCTAAGCCGCGCAAATCTGCCGGGTCAAAATGTGCTGTCGCATCAGAAATAGCCTGAGTGCTCGAATTGAATGAAGGAATTTTGTAAGCTAACATTTTGTCAAATGTAACTTGTCCGCTCGATTTAAGATCTTCCGCATAAAGCTTATCGATCGGAACCGCCGAATTTAGTACGCTTCGCACTTTTGACCTATTTCCTGTAACAACAACCTCATCTAAGCTGTTATTTGGATCCAGCTTAAAAACAATTGCAGCGCCAGCATTTGTTACCTCAATACTTTTATTTTGGAATCCTACGTATTTTGCGGTCAATGTAACAGGCAATGCCTTTACATTAATTTCAAAAGCACCGTTACCATCCGTGGTCACGCCTTGCGATGTAGCTTTGTCCACAACATTAGAATATGGCAAAGCTCGTCCATTCTCATCCGTCACGATCCCTTTGATTGTTTGGGCATTCATTGCCCCAGGTCCAATTATCAAAAATAATAGGCCTAAAATAAATTGGTTAAATCTCATAAATTGTTTTTTTGATAGTTTCATAAAGTGATGGGCACAAACTTATGTGTTTTCCTTAAAAAAAACTTAAAATTTTACATTTTTATTTTAATTTTTAGAAATAACACATTTTTTAAATTTAATATTAAAAAGCCCTACAAACATTGCCTCTTGTTGATTTAAAATTCCAAATTATTCCGATGAATGACTCCTCTGCACGAGCACCGGAATCCAACGGCAAGTATAAGTTTAACTATCAGATATTTAGTTTGGTCGAAGCCATTTAATTCGTCGATTCGCTTCTCCCCTGCACTGGCTATAAAAGAAAAATGTATTACTTTTGATCGACAAATGTCAATTATTGCATCCAATCATTTCCAATTGCAATTCGCAAAAAGAGCATCTACTCATAATGCAAAGCTTCGATTGGATTCAATCTGGAAGCCTTTAGTGCAGGGTAATATCCAAAAAAAACGCCCGTGACAAAGCAAACCAGGAAGGAAAGCACCACCGATGATTGGGTAATCAAGGTAGGCCAATGCATAAAATAAGTGACCCCTTTGCTGACACTTATCCCTACGATTACTCCGATCAGCCCTCCAGTGATGCTTATCATAATGGCCTCGATCAGAAACTGCATCAGGATATCGACGCCCCTTGCGCCCAAAGACATCCGTAGACCGATTTCCTTGGTGCGCTCCGTTACCGAAACGTACATGATATTCATAATACCGATACCTCCCACTATCAAAGATATCCCTGCAATGACGGTAAGCAACACCGTCAGGATTTGGCTCGTGGATGAAAAAGTGCTGATTAGCTCCGCCTGTGTCCGTACGGTAAAGTCATCCTCCATTCCGCGGGGTATTTTATGGGTGCTGCGTAACACTTTCTGAATCTCCAGAACTGCATTTTTTGTGGCATTATCGTCAATGGCTGAGGCAAAAATAGTTTGGTAATAAATGCTGGACAAGATTCTTTTCTGCAAGGTCGTAATGGGGATGAGGATAACGTCATCCTGATCCCGTCCAAAGGCATTTTCCCCTTTTTTGGTCAAAACTCCTATTATTTTGAACGGAATCCTCTTAAAACGAATGCTTTTGCCCAAAACGTCCTCACCGTCGGGGAAAAGATTGTTGACGATGGTTTGTCCCACCAGACAAACTTTTGTGGCCGACTTAACGTCCCGTGCGGTAAAGGCAACGCCCTCCTTCAAAGGCCAGCCCCGGATATCCAAATACTCGGGATAAACGCCTTGCATTGTGGTCGACATGTTATAAGGGCCGTTGATGATTTGTCCTGCCGAATATGCGGCTGGGGAAACCGCGCTTATGTATTTGGAATCTTTTTGCAGGGCCTTTACATCCTGCTCCGTAAGTGACTGAACGCTGGCATTGTCAATTCTTGCTCCTCCTATAACCGTGCTACTTGGTCGGATGGTAATCATATTGCTGCCCATGCCCTGAATCTGGCTTTGGATGCTTTGTTTCGAGCCTTGGCCGATAGCAATCATGGCTATGACCGATGCAACTCCTATGATGATACCGAGCATCGTGAGAATCGACCGCAGCTTATTGCGCAATATTGCCTTCAGGGCCAGTCGTAAAAGATTAGATAGTTTCATTGGGTAGCAGTTGCCGATTCATCAATTTCAGGGAGATCCTCCAAATCTTGCTTAGCGTTCCGCACATTTGTATTGATACTGTCCTTTATGATTCTGCCATCGCGCAGCGTAATGGTGCGTTTGCTGAAAGCGGCAATATCGGGCTCATGGGTGATAAAGACAATCGTCTTTCCTTGCACTTCGTTTAGTTCCTGCATCAGTGCCATAATCCCGTAGGAATTTCTGGTGTCCAGATTACCTGTGGCTTCGTCGGCCAGAATCAATATCGGGTTATTGACCAAGGCCCTCGCTATGGCTACCCTCTGTTGCTGACCGCTGGATAACTGGCTAGGCCGATAGTGAACCCGATTCAAAAGGTCTACCTCCTCGAGTGCTTGCATCGCTTTTTCCTGACGCTCTTTTGACGAAATATCAGGATTGTAAAGCAGTGGCAACTCGACATTTTCAATGGCCGAAGTCCTGGGTAACAAATTGTACGACTGAAATACAAAGCCCAGCTTGCGGTTACGAAGTCGTGCCAGCTCATTCTTGCTGAGTGTGCTGACATCAATACCCTCCAGAAAATAGTGTCCCGAGCTCGGTTGGTCCAAACAGCCCAAAATGTTCAGCAAAGTCGTTTTCCCCGAGCCGCTGCTCCCCATAATGGTAATGAATTCCCCGGAATTAATGGAGAAACTGACGTCGTTAATTGCTTTAACCACATCTCCTCCCATTTTGAATTCCCTTTTCAGGTTCTGTATTTCCAATATCGCTGAACTCATGACTCCTGCTTTTAATTGTTTGACGAACTTTTGGAAGTTCTTCTAGAAATCCTAGGCATAAAAGGGCTCCTCTGCACATTATCGGCATTATCACCACTGATATCATTCGCGGCAGCAGTGATTACCTCTTCACCTTTTGAGAGTCCTCCAATCACTTTTACGAAAGCATCATCGTTAAGACCAATACTTATCTTTTTTTCCCTCAAAGTATCGCCCACTTTGGTCCATACGTAGGCATTTTGAAAGCTATTATTAGCTGCCTGTGAAACGGATTCTGACCCAGCGCTTTCGTTTGAATACGCAATTCCTTTTTCCGCTTTTACAACCCTAAAACTGGTCATTACGGTCGAATCCGGTTTGAAGTTTAAGGCTCTCGAAGGAATCAATAAGACATTGTCGTCTTCGGCCGTGTAGATGTTTATGTTTGCAGTCATGCCGGGTTTGAGTTTCAAATCGGGGTTTTGAACATTGATTAGAGTCTTATAGGTCACCACGTTTGCCGATACCGATGGATGCAAAAGCACTTCCTCTACGGTTCCCTTAAAGATATCAGGGAAAGCATCAACGGTAAAGCTCACTTTCTGCCCTGATTTCACTCCGCCAATATCTGCTTCATCCACCGCCGCACGAACCTGCATTTTGGTCAGATCTTTGGCGATTACAAATAAGGTTGGCGCATTAAAACTGGAAGCGATGGTCTGGCCCGCACTTACGTTCCTGTTCAGGACCACACCGTCAATGGGGGAATAAATATTGGTGTAGAATAAGTTCCTTGTGACTATTTTCAATTGCGCGTTCGCACTATTAACTGCGGCCTCGGCAGTATGATATTGATTTTCTGATAACTCATACTCAGCCTTGCTAATTATTCCGCGGTCGAATAAGTACTTTTGCCTTTCAAAATCGCTTTCCTGTAATATCAGGTTGCTTTTGGCAGTGGCCAGATTTGCCATAGACTGTTCGGCCTGTGCCCTCATAATCGAAGAATCTATCTTAGCCAAAAGCTGACCCTTTTTGACCACGTCGTTAAAATCAACATAAATACTGCTCACGACACCCGAAACTTGAGCTCCCACCGAAACGGTATCCAGTGGCTGAATCGTTCCTGTTGCCGTCACGCTTTTAGCAATTGATCCGTAATGTGCCTTTGCCGTTACAAAATTAATGTTTTTGGCCTTATCTTTCGAAAGGAAAAAGTAAAGTGCCGCCGCGACAACGAAAACCGAAACGGAAAGCAATATCAGTGTCTTTTTTTTCATTTTGACAGTTTTATAGTTGAAAAGAATTCACTTTCGGAAAAATATATTATTTTTTGATAAAAACAACTGTCAAAAACAAAAACGGCAGCTATCTCATCGAACGACAATAGCTTCAAAAAACAGCGATGGGGTCAGCTGTTAAATTATACTTAAATTTAAGATTTTTTTTTGAAAGGGAACAGATAATCCGGGGAAAATTAAAACCTTTTTTTTACAATTTAAAAAATTATATTATTGATAGCCATGTAATTATGCGCAATGTTTCCCGGAAGCAGCTTTTCCGGAAAACGCACCATTATTTGCAAAGCGATAGTTTCCAAGTGGAAATTCGACTTTTCATTATCTTACGACAAAAACCAAAATGTATGTTCTCGCATCTTTTAACTCTTAATACAAATCTTCGATAACATAATCCGTTTCATTAAATTGGAATGAACTTCCTTTTGACAATCCCCTCATTTTTTCATAAATAGGTGCTTTGGTCGAAATACCAATGACTGTCTGTCCATCTATTTCAATTTTTTCGCTGGATATCGCGATGAAAAAAGTTAATTTTTCAGTTACTACAATTGCTCCAGGTTCTACGTGAGAACTTTCCTTTGCGACGTCTAATGAATCTAGGTAAGAGAGTTCCTTTTGGGCAAAAGACAGTTCGTCTCCCAGGACTTTCAACAATTCGTATTTTCCGGCCCTGCGATCTTCAGACTGGCTGGCAGATTCATTTTGGCTGAAGGTATCTTCATTTATTTCCGCCTCTCGTTCTTTATAATTGTTAATTAATTCAAGCTGATGTTGCCTGCATTCTTCCAGAATACGGTTTTTATCTATTTTATTTCTCATTTTATTTTATTGGTATAAGTTATGAAGATTTATTGTTTATTCTTCAGCGGTGTTGCGTTGGCTCCGGCAGAGAAATCAAGTCAATTTCCCAGCAGGGACTTCTTTAAAACCCTGGTATCGGTGTCTTTATAAGTTTGCTTAATGATGAACTTTATAAGACTCGTATCGCTTTTACGAATCTGCGAGTATAGCCCGGCTTTTTTAGGCTTGTAATAACCACTTTCATTTCGCGGCCGGAAGTCGCATGGATGAAATCGCTTTCCATTCCATTTGGATTTGAAACTATACCCAAATGGCCTATTACATTTCTTGTGGGACTTAAAAACAGTAAAATATCCCCTTTCCTTACATTATCAATATCGATTTCTTGCCCGAAATTCTCAAATTGCGAAGAGCTACGCGGAACCTCGATTTTAAAGTGTCGGAAAACAAAATAAACAAATCCGGAACAATCAAAACCATCCCTGCTGCATCCGGCCTCGACATAAGGCGTTCCCAATAAACCGCTTCCGAAGCTTACAATACTGTCCCTTACTGAAAGAGAACCACTAGTTGGCTCTGTCATTGTGCTAGCAGGTTCTAAAGCTTTAGTTGGCTCTGACAAAGTATCTTTTAAAATCGTTTCTGTCTTCTCTGGAAACCTCTTGTTTCCGTTCCCTCTATCTCCTCGCCATGAACCGTAGGCAAAGCTCCCTAAAACTATCAACAGTAAAGCAATAGTTGTTGTCCATTTCAAGCGGTTTATATTTTTAGATTTCATAGTGAAAAAGGAATTGACGAGATTTAAATTTTGCAAAATGCTGTAGAATTAACACCTGTTCCACAATCGCCTAAGAGTATGATTTGCATTATTGTACTTTACAAATCTAACCAAATTTTAATGATTTGAGGCGAAATAAAAAAAGTCCAACTGATTAGGGAAGATAATCTTAAAGCAAAAACAGTCGCTCAAAAAAATCGGCAACTGGTTTTTTGGGTTTATTTCTATGCATTCGTTAAATCTTAACGACCATTTTGCCTTTGTTCCTTCCATCAAACAGATCGATAAAAGCTTTCGGAATCTAATCGAAACATTCCATCACTATTTCGGCATAGGTCAATTTTCCTAGCTGGAGTCATGTCGCCAATTGTTGTATGGCTTCCGGGAATTAACAAAAAAAGGGCCGAGAACTTCCTGTTAAAATTGTGTTAAACCAAAATTAAACGAGCGTTTAATTTAAACGCTTGTTTAATTTTGCCTGATATTTTAATTTATGTCATCAAGCAGTACCTTTAGCGAGAAGCAAATCCAGATACTTCAAGTGGCTGAAACCCTATTTGCCGAAAAGGGTTTTGATGGCACCTCGATTCGAAACATTGCCAAAGAAGCGAAAATTAACGTCGCAATGGTTTCCTATTATTTCGGGTCCAAAGAACGATTACTGGAATCCCTTATTCTTTTCAGAACTACGGACTTAAAATTTCAAATAGAAAATTTATTGGCCGAAAGTCTTGAGCCTATCGAGAAA
>NZ_DATBVQ010000170.1:0-11960 GCF_036515215.1 Flavobacterium sp. | reverse complement strand
AACGGGATCTTTCTCGCCAAGAACAAGCATTTTTGGGTAGGTGCTAAGATGCAACAAAATTTCCCTGTCCGGTCTTATTTTCATTCCCTCCAGCGAAGCCACAATTGCTTGAAGCGGTGTTTTTAAGGCTTCTTTTTTTGTGTTTTCAATTTCGTCTCGCAATCTTTCTCGATTGTTTTCACTGAATAGATTGGCTATCGCCAAACTCACAAAACCGAGATAGCTTTGTTTTACCGCCTTGACGGCGCGATCCCTGTTTATTTTTCGTTCGTCACTATCTGCTCTGGCGGTGGAATTCAACAAAACCAGGCCTTTTACATTTTCGGGGTACAATTCGGCGAAAGCTAAGGCAACGTAACCGCCCATGGAATGCCCAACGAGAATCGCTTTCCGGATGCGCAATTCCGCCAATACCGCGTGAACTGCATCGGCATTGTCCTCCATGCTGTGCACATAACCCAAGCATTCCGTTTCGCCATGACCCAATAGATCAATAGTGATTACCCGATTTTTTACAGAAAAGGCCTCGATGTAATTGTCCCACATCTTTTGGTTTTCTAGAAAACCGTGCAATAGCACAATAGCGGTGCCTTTTCCGGTATCGGAATAAGAGATGCTAGTATTTTTAAATTGTATGTGATTCACTTTTTGCTTCGTTTTTGAGCGACAGCAAAATTAAGGATTTATTTTTTTTAAACCATAGAAGTCATATAAGTTGCCGTAAGTTTTTAGGGTAGTAGCGGAGAGGTTTTTTTAAACCATATAAGTCATATAAGTTTTTAGAATAGAAGGAAAAATGTTTTAAACCATATATGGCATGGAAGTTCATGTAAGAGAAATGACTATATTTGAGAAAAGCCTTTATATATGAATAGACTTGTTATTATTGGAAACGGATTTGATTTGGCGCACGGATTACCAACTTCGTATAAAGATTTTATTGACGATTATTGGAGAGGAATTAAAGATTCTAGTCATAATGATGAGTTTGTTTCATTTCAAAGTATGGGGCAACATTTTAAATTTGATCCAGTAAAAAATTTGGAAGGACTGGCAAATAATATTATGCAAAATGATGAGAATATAAAATTTTCTGATGCTGAAATTTACCGGGAAACTGGTAATAATAGGAGCGGTAAATATCCTAGAGCTCACATACTTAATTATAAGAATGCTTTTTTTAGTTTAATTAACCAAAAATCGATTCAAAACTGGGTAGATATTGAAAATGAATATTACACAGAGTTAAAAAAAATTGTCAAATCTACGATGATAAGTATTGAAAGCAAAAAGCAAAATCTTATAATTCTTAATAAAGAATTTGAAGAGGTTAAAAAGCGTTTAGAAAAATATCTATTAGAAAAGGTATTCAATAAATATTCTTTTGAATTTAATGATGAAAATAAACTTAAAACAATTATTTCGGAAAGATTTGATTATTCTGATTTTAAAAATGAGGATTTAAAGTTAATAGATGATGTTACCGATGGAAAAGTTAAACGGAATCTTTTATTCTTAAATTTTAATTATACAAATAGCATTAATTTTTATTGTAATGATTTTAAAGCAAAAGAAGAATATTATCTGGTAAATAATATTCATGGTGATTTAGAGGATGGGGAAAATTTAATCAATTTTGGTTTTGGAGATGAAATGGATGATGATTATAAAATTATTGAAAATATAAATGATAATGAATATTTAAGAAATTTCAAATCATTTCAATATCTTCAAAATTCAAATTATAAAAGTCTCTTGGATTTTGTAGAAAGTGATCAAAAATTTCAAGTTTATATAATGGGTCATTCTTGTGGATTATCAGACAGAACTTTATTAAACACAATTTTTGAACATAATAATTGTCGTTCAATTAAAGTGTTTTTCCATGAAACAAAAGATGAAAAAGGGATAGTGATTAAAGATAATTACACAGAAATCATTCAGAATATTTCAAGACATTTTAATAAGAAGAAATTAATGAGAGAAAAAATCGTCAACAAAACACTTTGTCAACCCTTACCTCAAATTCAGCTATCTTTAAAATAATAAAAGCTTCCATTTATAAGCGATATTTTTTTGTCATTTCGATGCAGGAGGGAAATCACATAATTTGAGAAACTATTGAGATCCCTCCTTCGTCGGGATGACAAACAGAAAGGTTGTTAAAAGCGATTATCCCCATCCAATAAATTCCCCAATCCGCCCAATAGACTACCTTCACCGCGACTATCTCCAGCTGATTTTGGTGCAGAGGCAATAATTCTGTCTGCCAGTCTGCTGAAGGGCAACGATTGTATATAAACTGTTCCGGGACCGCGAAGCGTGGCGTAAAATAGTCCTTCGCCTCCAAAAACAGAATTTTTGATTCCGCCAATGAATTCGATGTCGTAATCGACATCTTTTGTGAATCCGACGATGCAGCCAGTGTCCACTTTCAAAACTTCGCCTGCTCTTAGTTCTTTTTTGGCTAAGGTTCCGCCAGAATGTACAAATGCCATTCCGTCTCCTTCAATTTTTTGCATGATGAAACCTTCACCGCCAAAAAGACCGCGCCCCATTTTTTTAGAGAATTCAATTCCTACCGAAACGCCCTTGGCGGCGCAGAGGAAAGAGCTTTTCTGGCAGATGAATTTTCCTTGGAATTCGGTTAGGTCGATCGGTAGAATTTTTCCGGGATATGGAGAGGCAAAGGAAACTTTTCCTTTACTGTTGTTTTGGTTGATGAAAGCGGTCATGAAAAGACTTTCGCCTGTAAGGACCCTTTTTCCGGCGTTTAATAGTTTGCCGAACAAACCGGACTGCTGTTCCGATCCGTCCCCGAAAATGGTTTCCATCTGAATATTGTTATCCATCATCATAAAACTCCCTGCCTCGGCAATGACTATTTCCTGAGGGTCCAGTTCGATTTCTACGTATTGCATTTCTTCGCCGAATATCTCGTAATCTATTTCGTGTGCTCTCATAATTGTAGTTTTTTGATACCTGATTAGTTAGCATTGACGTCAAAAAGTTACAGCTTTGTGATTTATTTAGGGTTTCGCGCAAGGGATGGCAGCGGCTAGCCCGCAGTCCCGATTTTTCGGGACGAGGACCAATAGCGAACAGCCCGACGCAGCGGAGTTTACGCAGGCGGGGATGCGCCCAAATTATTGTAAATCGGTTATTCGTTTATTTATCGGGTTATCGAATTTTGACGCATAAAAAAACAGCCTAGATTGCTCTAAGCTGTTAACTTTAAACCTGAAATTTGAACAATTTTTAATTATTCATCAAGCTTTCTATTTCGTCCACTTCGATTGGGATGTTGCGCATCAAGTTAAACGGTTCGCCAGTTGGCTGAATCACGACATCGTCTTCAAGACGGATTCCGAAACCTTCGGCTGGGATGTAAATTCCGGGCTCTACGGTGAAAACCATATTGGCTTGCATTGGCTCGGTTAGGATTCCGTAATCGTGCGTGTCTAGTCCCATATGGTGGGAAGTTCCGTGCATGAAGTATTTTTTATAGGCTGGCCATTCCGGGTTTTCGTTTTGCACATCAGCTTTATCGATTAATCCAAGACCCAGAAGTTCTGAGGTCATCAATTTACCAACTTCGATATGGTATTGTTTCCAAAGTGTTCCTGGAACAAGCATTTTTGTGGCTTCGTTTTTCACTCTCAAAACGGCATTGTAAACGGCTTTTTGACGGTCGTTGTATTTCCCCGAAACCGGAATTGTACGTGTCATGTCACTTGAGTAATTGGCGTATTCTGAGCCAACATCCAACAGGATCAAATCACCCGCTTTACATTGTTGGTTATTTTCGATATAATGCAACACATTGGCACTGTTTCCGGAAGCAATGATTGGAGTGTAAGCGAAACCTTTAGAGCGGTTGCGAGTGAATTCGTGGATGAATTCTGCTTCAATTTCATATTCCATCACATTCGGTTTCACGAAAGATAAAATACGTCTGAATCCCTTTTCGGTAATGTTGCAGGCTTGTTGGATCAAATCTAACTCTTCGCTTTCTTTTACGGAACGGATGCGTTGCAGGATCGGGTTGCTTTTTGCGACAGCATGAGCAGGATATTTTTCTTTCCACCATTTTACGAAACGGGCTTCGCGAGTCTCAGTTTCCACCGTTGCACGATAATGCTCGTTTGTGTTGATGTAAATGGTGTCAGAATGTGTCATCATTTCGAACAAAATCTTTTCAAAGTCTTGCAACCAATAAACGGTCTTAATTCCCGAAACGGCCAAAGCGCGTTCTTTAGTCAACTTTTCGCCTTCCCAAACCGCAATGTGCTCATTCGTCTCTTTCAGGAACAACATTTCCCTTTGGTTATCATAGGGAGCGTCAGGGAAAAGCAGCAAAATGCTTTCCTCTTGATCCACACCGCTTAGATAAAAAATGTCTCGGTGTTGTGCGAATGGCATTGTGCTATCGGCACTTATAGGGTAAATATCATTGGAGTTAAAAATAGCAACGCTTTTTGGCTTCATTTGAGCCATGAATTTGGAGCGATTTTTTATAAATAAGTCACGGTCGATTTGATGGTATTTCATAACAATCTAAGATTTACGTTTAATACTTCAAAAATAGTAAGATTAAATGGTTTCCGGTTATGAATTCAATAATTTTATAAAAAACAACAAAAACGCATTAGCTTAAAAAGAGTGTTTTTAAACCAATGCGCTATGCAATTGAATTAGTATTGATGATTTTATTTAAACTGCGCCGTTTCAGTAGAGTCTTTCATGGCTGTTGTTGAAGATCTCCCTGCAGTAACCGTATTCTGAATGGCATCAAAATAAGAGGTTCCTACAAAACCTTGATGTTTTACCGCTTTGAATCCGTGCTTTTGCAAAGCAAATTCTCTTTCCTGTAATTCAGAATATCCAGCCATACCTCTTTCTTTATACGCTTTCGATAATTCGAACATACTTGTGTTCAAAGCATGGAATCCAGCCAAAGTGATGAATTGGAATTTGTATCCCATTGCGGCAAGGTCTTCCCTGAATGTTTCCATTTGCGCAACTGACAATTTAGCTGCCCAGTTGAATGAAGGGGAACAATTATAAGCTAACATTTTGCCCGGAAATTCTTTGTGAATTGCATCTGCAAATTGTTTTGCGTATTCAAGGTCTGGGTTGCTTGTTTCCATCCAGATTAGATCAGCATAAGGCGCATAGCTCAATCCTCTGTCAATCCCTTGTTGTACACCGCAGTTTACGTGGAAGAATCCTTCAGAGGTTTTTTCGCCAGTTATAAATTTTGCATCTCTAGGGTCGATGTCACTTGTCAATAGATTAGCGGCATCAGCGTCCGTGCGAGCCACAATTAATGTTGGCGTTCCCATAACGTCTGTTGCCAAACGGGCTGCAACTAATTTGTTGATGGCTTCTTGCGTAGGAACCAAAACTTTCCCTCCAAGATGGCCACATTTTTTGGCGGAACTTAATTGGTCTTCAAAATGAACACCTGCGGCACCCGCTTCAATCATTGCTTTCATCAATTCGAAGGCGTTCAGGTTACCGCCAAAACCGGCTTCTGCGTCGGCAACGATAGGCACTAAATAATCTTTTTTATTCACTTCCCCGTTTACAACCTGTATTTGGTCAGCGCGCAACAACGCATTGTTGATTCTTTTTACAACCAGAGGAACACTGTTCGCAGGATACAATGATTGGTCAGGGTACATTTCTCCCGCAACATTGGCGTCTGCCGCAACCTGCCATCCACTCAAATAAATGGCTTCCAGTCCGGCCTCCACTTCTTGTATGGCCTGGTTTCCTGTTAGTGCTCCAAGTCCCGCAACGAAGTCTTGAGAATTAAGTTTTTTCCATAACTTTTCGGCACCCATTTTGGCGATACTGTGCTCTATTTTATATGATCCTTGTAGTTTTACAACTTCTTCGGCTGTATAAGGACGTTCAACACCTTTCCATCTTGGGTTTGTGATCCAGTCAGCAACTAATTCTTGAATTCTTGTTTCGGTAGTTTTCATAATTTTGTTTTAATAGTTTTTCGGTTGGTTGTTTTTTTTTAAATGTATTTGTAGCCAGGGATTGTTAAAAAGTCGATGAAATTTGGATTTACAACCAGAATGTCTAATAGCTGTTCCGCCAAATTGTATTTTCCTTTTTCGTGATTCTCCTCGCCAACTGTTTTTTTGATTTTTTCGAATTCTTCCATCGCTAATCTGTGATAGTAATTATTCGTCAATTTTTTATCGTTGTCTAAAGTCACTTCGTTTTGCAGCCACTGCCACAATTGAGACCTAGAAATTTCGGCTGTGGCCGCATCTTCCATTAAATGATGTATGGCGGCAGCGCCTTGTCCGTTGAGCCATGAAGCCAGATATAAAATGGAAATGCTGATGTTTTTTCTGACACCCTCCTCGGTAACCGTTCCTTTTGGCACTTCTAGTAAATCGTTTTCCGTGATGTCTAAATCTGCTCTTTTTATGTGGATCTGGTTTTTTGTCGGCATCTCTCGGTCAAACACTTTCATTGCCAGAGGAATCAAATCCGGATGGGCCACCCAGGTTCCGTCATGTCCGTTTCTAACCTCGCGTTCTTTGTCGGCAATTACTTTGTTGAAAGCGATTGTGTTGGCTTGCTCGTCATTTTTTATTGGAATTTGGGCTGCCATTCCGCCTATCGCATGTATTTCGCGTTTATGACACCTTTGAATCACTAGTTGTGAATATGCGCTCATGAATGGCGAAGTCATCGTTACCTGATCTCTGTTTGGAACAATGAATACGGGGTTATTTCTTAATTTTTTGATGTAAGAAAAAATGTAATCCCATCTTCCGCAGTTGAGGCCGACGATATGGTCTTTCAGTTCGAAAATTATTTCGTCCAATTGAAAACTGGCCGTTATCGTTTCGACTAAAACCGTTGCTTTAAAAGTCCCGTTTTGCTCCCCTAAATATTCTTGTGCAAATTCGAAAACGTCATTCCACCATCTAGCTTCCAAGTAATGTTCCAGTTTTGGAAGATAGAAATAAGGCGCGGTGCCGTTTTTTGTCAATTCCTCGTGATTGTGAAAAGCGTACAAGCCAAAATCTATCAGCGAACCCGAAGTTTGCTCTCCATCTATCAAAATATGCTTTTCGGGTAAATGCAATCCCCTTGGACGGACAATTAAGACTGCTGTATTTTCATTCAAGGAGTATTTCTTGTTCTTTAAGGTATCATGCAATGAAATGGTTTTGTTTACCGCATCTTTTAGGTTTTGCTGGCCATCCATTAAATTAGTCCAGGTTGGTGATGTGCTGTCCTCAAAATCGGCCATGAAAGTTTTGGCTCCTGAATTCAAAGCGTTAATTACCATTTTTCTGTCAACGGGTCCTGTTATTTCCACTCTCCTGTCCATTAGATCTTTTGGGATTGCTGAAGCTCGCCAATTGCTCTCTCGAATGGTTTTTGTTTCGATCGGGAAACAAGGCAATGCACCAGCATCAAATAAGGCTTGTTGTTTTTTTCTTTCTTCTAAAAGCAAAAGTCTCTTTCTGTTGAATCTGTGATGCAATTCAGTTAGGAAATCGATGGCCTTATCCGTCAATATTTCAGGATAGTTTTGGTTCGTTTCAGATGAAAACTGGAACTTTCTTTCGGTTGTTTCGGTTTGGTGTGTCATGGTTAATTCGTTTTACATGACAATGGTACGAAAAGTTTTTTACAAAACAAGCGAACGTACGCTAAAATTACAAAAAACTTTTTTTGCGGATTTTGTTTTTTATCTTATCTTTGGAATCATGAACGTAGAAAAAGAATATATCAAATTGATTTTCGGGCTAAAACTCAAGCAAGCGCGCACTAATAAGAACTTGTCCTTGTTTGGCTTGGCCAAAATAACGGAGCTTTCAAAATCGTATTTGAACGAAATCGAGAAGGGAAAGAAATATCCCAAAACCGACAAGATTATTCTTTTGGCAGAAAAGCTGGAGGTTTCATACGATCATATGGTTTCTTTGAAGTTGGATAATAACTTGGCTCCAATTGGGGAAATTCTAAAATCGGGTATCCTCAAGGAAATACCGTTGGACATTTTCGGGATTCAGGAAAATGACCTTATTGATATCATTGCTAACGCGCCTGCAAAAGTAAATGCCTTCATAAGTACTATTATTGAGATCGCGCAGCATTATAACTTAACGCGAGAAAGTTTTTTCCTGGCGGCCTTGCGCTCGTATCAGGAGGCTCACAATAATTATTTTGAAGATTTGGAGCAAAAAGTCTTGGACTTCTCCAAAGCCTTCCAGATAAATATCAACACAAAAATTTCCATAGAAGATTTGACGGCGGTACTTACGGAAGAGTACGGCTATACTATTCAGGAGATTGTTTTTTCCGAACAAGAGGAATTAGGGGATTTAAGGTCCATATACGTGCCAAAGAGCAAAACCTTGTTGCTGTCACTTGACATCGATTCGCAACAAAAAGCATTTATTTTGGCGAAAGAGATAGCCTATAATTACCTTGAAATAACAGAAAGGTTGTATACTTTCAGTTGGATTAAGTTCAAGAATTTTGACGAAGTCCTCAATAATTTCTACGCATCCTATTTTGCAGGAGCTTTATTGATCCCAAGGAAACAATTAGTGAGCGAGCTCAATTTATTTTTGGCTAAAACAGATCCTAAACCTCAAGAAATGATTCAGCTGATGAGTCAGTTTAACGTTTCTCCCGAATCTTTCTACCAGAGGTTAACCAATATTTTGCCTAAGGATTTTCAGCTTAAAAATATCTTCTTTCTTCGCCTTTCCCATAAAGTGGGGGCGGATACCTATCAGATAAAAAAAGAATTGCACATCACCAATCAGCAGGAACCGCATGCGAATGAAATGAACGAGCATTACTGCCGAAGGTGGATTTCGGTAAAAACAATAGTGGAATCCTTGAAACAAAATAAGAGTCATTTTTTTGATGCGCAAATTTCCCGTTATGAAAACAGCGGTAATGAATTTTTGGTTTTTTCATCGGCTACTGAAGATCCTTTCAAGAAAGATTGCCTGAGGAGTATATCCGTTGGGATTTTGATTACGTCTGGGATGAAGAAAAAATTTAAATTCATCGACAATAAATCGATAAAAAAACAAATTGTGGGGGTGACTTGCGAAACTTGTGCCGTGAAAAATTGCGAAGAAAGAGCCTCGCCTCCAATTCAACTAGACCTTAAAATCCGAAATGAAAATACGGACTTAATTGTTCAAAAGTACATGGCTAAATTTAGCTGATCTGAATTTTTTACTTGCGCTTGTTGTTCTTTTTTACAAAAAAAAATAAACTTTGAAAGCTAATTTTTGTGGATATGGGTGGAAATTCGAGGCACAAATGACGAAAAAAGTTTTTTTTCGTATTTTAGGGAAGTGCCGTAAAAATGAAAAAGAAGGTAATGGCAGAAATTAATTGGCAATCAATCAATAAAATGGGCTTTCGACGGCTGCTATTCGTTGAATTTAAAGCACTTTAAAATCATTATAAATAACAACGATAAGGTTGTAGTTCAGGTCTATTTACTTTATTTTTGTGACATTCTTAAAACAAATTATATAAATCTTATGGCAAAATCTGCATTATTGAAATCGTCGATAGCTAAAAAAGTTGCTATGGCGCTTTCAGGAATTTTTTTAATGCTGTTCCTAGCACAGCATTTCTTCATCAATATGACTTCGGTATTTAGTCCCGACACCTTTAATTCCTTATCTCATTTTATGGGGAATAATGGCTTGGTTCAGTTTGTCATTCAACCAATTTTAATTATTGGGGTTGTTTTTCACTTTATTATGGGTTTCGTTTTGGATTTTCAAAATAGAAAGGCGCGTCCTATTTCATACGTAAAGAACAACGGTGCTGCAAATTCTTCATGGGCATCGAGAAACATGATTATTACGGGAATGGTAGTTTTGGCATTTTTAGGATTGCACTTTTACGATTTCTGGGTTCCAGAGATGGTATATAAATATGTTCAGGTGAATCCGTTGGATGAAACTAGGTATTTTCATGAATTAGCTGAAAAGTTTGAAAGCCCAGTTCGTACGGCGCTTTATTCTTTGTCTTTCCTTTTGCTTTCTCTACACTTATGGCACGGGTTCAGCTCTTCATTCCAGTCAGTAGGTTTTAATAATAAATATTCAAGATCGTTAAAAGGTTTTGGCTATGCATTTGCAATTGTAATCCCTTTTGGGTTTATTTTCATTGCACTTTTTCATCATTTCAATCATTAATATTCAATTATAATGGCATTAGATTCAAAAATTCCAAGTGGTCCAATTTCGGACAAATGGACAAATTATAAAGATCATATTAATTTAGTAAATCCTGCTAACAAACGTAATTTAGATATTATCGTTGTTGGAACAGGATTAGCTGGAGGTTCTGCTGCTGCAACATTGGCAGAATTAGGATATAACGTAAAAGCATTTTGTTTTCAAGATTCACCGCGTCGTGCGCACTCTATTGCGGCACAAGGAGGAATCAATGCAGCAAAAAATTATCAAGGAGATGGAGATTCTGTTTTCAGATTATTTTACGACACCGTAAAAGGAGGAGATTATCGCGCTCGTGAGGCAAACGTACACCGTTTGGCTGAAGTATCTACAAATATTATTGACCAGTGTGTGGCTCAAGGAGTTCCATTGGCACGTGAATATGGAGGTTTGTTAGACAACCGTTCTTTTGGAGGGGCATTAGTTTCTAGAACTTTTTATGCTAGAGGGCAAACAGGACAACAGTTACTATTGGGTGCTTACTCTGCTATGAACCGTCAAATCGGTCGTGGAAAAATAAAAATGCACAACCGTCACGAGATGCTAGATATAGTAATCGTAAACGGAAAAGCAAGAGGGATTATCGCTCGTAACTTGATTACAGGTGAAATCGAAAGACATTCAGCTCATGCAGTAGTTATTGCTTCTGGAGGATACGGAAACGTGTTCTTCCTGTCAACAAATGCAATGGGTTCTAATGCTACCGCAGCTTGGAAAATACATAAAAAAGGAGCGTATTTCGCAAATCCTTGTTATACGCAAATTCACCCAACTTGTATTCCAGTTTCTGGAGATCACCAATCAAAATTAACTTTGATGTCGGAATCTTTAAGAAATGACGGACGTATCTGGGTTCCTGCAAAAATCGAAGATGCTATAGCGATTCGTGAAGGAAAGAAAAAAGCAATAGATTTATCTGAGGCTGAAAGAGATTATTACTTAGAAAGAAGATATCCTGCGTTTGGTAACTTGGTTCCTAGAGATGTAGCTTCTCGCGCTGCTAAAGAAAGATGTGACGCTGGTTTTGGAGTAAACAAAACAGGTGAAGCGGTTTATTTGGATTTTGCTGCAGCAATACAACGTTACGGAAAAGAGCAAGCCTTCTTAAAGGGTATAGATGCTAATGACAAACAAGCGGTAACAAAATTAGGTACTGAAGTCGTAAAAAATAAATACGGAAACTTGTTCCAAATGTATTATAAAATTGTAGACGAGGATCCTTATACTTCTCCAATGATGATTTACCCGGCGGTGCATTACACAATGGGTGGAACATGGGTTGATTATAACTTGATGACTACAATTCCGGGATGTTTCTCTATTGGAGAATCAAACTTCTCAGATCACGGAGCAAATAGATTAGGGGCTTCGGCTTTGATGCAAGGTTTAGCTGACGGATACTTCGTATTGCCTTACACAATTGGCGATTATTTATCCCCGGATATTAAAATGGGGACTATCTCTACGGATACTCCAGAATTTGAAGCTGCAGAAAAAGGAGTGAAAGATCAAATTGAGAAATTCATGAACAATAACGGAACACATTCTGTTGACTATTTCCACAGGAAATTAGGAAAAATAATGTGGGACAAAGTAGGTATGGCTCGTAATGCAAAAGGATTGGCCGAAGCTATCGAAGAAATTACCGCTTTACGTGAAGAATTTCACAAGGATGTAAAAGTGACAGGAACTGCG
>NZ_DATBVQ010000169.1:0-38673 GCF_036515215.1 Flavobacterium sp. | reverse complement strand
GACTTTATTTGCATTCCGACAAAGCGTATGTTGGTGTCTCTGTACCGAACTTTCTTGAGACAAACCGTTACGACGATAATGACGTTAAAATTTTTAAGGAAAAAAGGAACTATTATTTAATTGCAGGTTACGTATTTGATTTAAATAGCTCAATCAAATTTAAACCGGCGGTACTTACCAAAATGGTAGGTGGAGCCCCCCTTCAAGTTGACGTTTCTGGAAATTTTCTCTTCAATAATAAATTTATGATTGGAGCGGCTTATAGATGGAGCGCAGCTATGAGTGCAATGGCGGGATTTCAAATAACGGATGGAATGTACCTTGGTTACGGCTATGATCTTGAAACAACAAATCTAGATAATTATAATTCCGGATCGCACGAAATTTTCTTTCGTTACGAATTATTCAAAAACAATAAAAAAATCACAACCCCCCGATTCTTCTAAAAGTAACTATCATGAAAAATTATATATTCCTTTACCTGACGATAGTAAGTGTTTTTTCATTTAACTGTTATTCGCAAAAAGCCAAGCTTGCTTCGGCCGATAAAAAATACGAGAGCTATTCCTATATAGATGCCATAAAGACCTACGAAAGAGTGGCTGAAAAAGGATATAAATCGGCCGATATGTTTCAAAAACTGGGTAATTCTTATTACTTCAATGGTCAACTTGAGCAATCCGCAAAATGGTATGGCGAATTATTCGCCATGACCACAGATATAGAGCCCGTGTATTACTACCGTTATGCTCAGTCTTTGCGTGCAGTCGGCGAAAATGACAAAGCCAATGAAATTCTTAAAAAGTTCAGCCAATTGTCAGATGATGATTCCAGAGGGAATCTTTTTCTTAATAATGTAAATTATCTGGAGGCCATAAAAAACAACTCCGGTAGGTACACGGTTGAAAATGCAGGCATAAACTCCCAATATTCCGATTATGGAACGGCGGTAACTTTAAATAAAATTGTTTTTGCATCTGCAAGAGATACCGGAAGCTTAGGACAAAGGAAACATACTTGGACTAATCAACATTTCACTGACTTGTATGTTGCCGATTTAGATCAGGATTTGACCCCTGGTGTTGTCTCCAAATTTGATAATAAGGTGGAATCTAAGTTTCATGAGGCTACGCCTACTTTCACCAAAGACGGGAAAACCATGTATTTCACAAGAAATAATTATCTGGAAGGCAAAAAAGGGAAAAACGAAAATAACGTCACCTTAATAAAAATTTATAAAGCCATTCTAGAAAACGACCAATGGACAAAGATAACTGAACTGCCTTTTGATAGTGACAATTATAGTACTGCCCATCCTGCCTTGAGCCCAGATGAGAAGACCTTGTATTTTGCTTCAGACATGCCTGGGACTTTGGGTCAATCGGATTTGTTTAAAGTTCAAATTAACGAAGATGGAACTTTTGGAAAGCCTGTGAATTTAGGAAAAACGATCAACACCGAAGGAAGGGAAACATTCCCTTTTGTAAATGATGAAAATGAAATATACTTTGCTTCTGATGGACATCCGGGTCTGGGAGGTTTAGATATTTTTGTTTCAAAAATAAATGAAGATGGTACTTTTGCCACGGTCCAAAATGTGGGAAGCGACGTAAATTCGCCTAAAGACGACTTTGCTTATTGGATAGACACAAAATCAAGAAAAGGGTTCTTTACCTCTAATAGAGATGGAGGCCAAGGGTTCGATGACATCTATAAATTTTTAGAAACTAGAAAGTTGAAATGCGAACAAGTACTTTACGGTAAAATCACAGAATTAGCAACAAATGAAGCTATTCCGGAAGCTAAAATCAGTTTGTTCGATAGCCACTTCACCCCCATGGGAGAGGTTATGTCAGATAGCAACGGAGATTACACATTCGCAGTAGAGTGTGGAAAAACCTATAACGTAAGAGCAGAAAAAACTGAATATACTACCAAAGAAGAAAAAATAACCGTTGATAATGCGAACGGGAAAACAAACCTAAATATAGCTTTAGAAAAAGAGAAATGTAAAGTGGCTGTAGGCGATGATCTAGGTAAATGTTTCGGCATAAAAATGATTTACTTTGACTTAGACAAGTCTAACATTCGAAAAGAAGCCGCGTTGGATTTAGAGAAGATATTGGACGTGCTTAGCCAAAATCCAACTATGAAATTGGATATTCGCTCCCATACCGATAGCCGTGCAACATTTAAATACAATGAAGATTTGTCTGATAGGAGAGCAAAGTCCACCATCAATTGGTTAATCAAAAATGGGGTGAGTCCGGATAGATTAACAGGAAAAGGATATGGCGAATACCAATTGGTGAACCAATGTACCGATGGGGTAAATTGCACCGAAGAACAACATCAAATGAACAGACGCAGTGAATTTATCATCACTGCATTATAACACATTTAAAACAATCCAAATGAACCTCGAAAGCCCCAGCTTTGGAGGTTTTTTTTTGTTAAAATTTTAGGTAATAAATCGCTTGCTAAAAATGTATTTATCGTCAGCCGCAAACCCCTTTTATTGAAGTAAATATCTTATAAACAAAAAGTCAAACTATTGATTTTTAATTACTTATACTATTAAAATTAACCTAAAAAATAAAAATCTGAAAATTTAGTCTTTGAATAATATTCAGTAAAAATCACGTTTCAACGAGTAATTAGGTCATTTACAGAGAATATTATAGTACATCGCCAATTATTTCTAACTTTAGTTGTAGATAAAGCATATTTTTTTTTCACGATAAAAAAAAATGAATGTTGGCTAACGAAAAAATCTTTTTGAACCCCAAAAAATTGAATTTTTCTTGTTAAAAATAAGTGCGAAAATGCATTTGAACTTGAAGTTTTGAATTAAAATTAATTCAAAAAGTGAACTTTAAAATAGTAGACACTATTCCGTTAATACTTTAAAATTAGGTAGCAATCCTTTTAAAAATTCTTTGCCACAAAGCGCATTTTTTAATCTGGAAATTCGAATGAATAATATCCGAATTGTATCTGGTTTGAAAATTTAATTGATTCAACATACTTAAAATGAATTGATAATATTAATGACTAGCGGAAGTAATTTAAAAAAAACACCTCACTTTATAACGATTTAAAAAAAATCAATATGAAATCAACTATTACTTATTCGACAAAATTATTTGCCTTTTCCCTAATGTGGTTCCTTTGTTTTTCAACAATAATTGCTCAAACGGCACCGGTGATATTTCCGTCCGGCGGCTTCCATATTGATGGTGACCTCAAAGCAAACTCTCCAACTCCGGGCATAGGAGATTGGATACAAGGCCCAGCAGGCGCCGGTCAATATGTGTTCGAGCTAAATGGGACTGCTGTAAATACAACCACAACTTATAGGTTTACGGATTTATTTAACACAACTGATGACAATACATTTAATTCTGGAAAATTCAATGATGATCCCAATACCAAATGGAGTTGGACAACCAGCAAAGCGGTCGGTAAAGGGGATATCGATAATGTTTTGATTCATTTAGGAGTGGACTCAAGTAATAATCAATGGTTGATTATTGCAAGTGATAGATTAGAGACAACAGGTACAAGTTACATCGATTTTGAATTTTTTCAAAAACCATTAACTATGGTAAATGCCGGCTTCAATTTAGCAGGAGGAAGAACAGTCAACGACATTTTACTTGCCGTCGAATATACCGGTGGCGGTAGTACTGCAACCGTTAAATTCTACAGATGGAACGGAGCTGATTACGAATTGGTCATCGATCCAGCCATTAATGCTTTTGGAATGTCCAATGCTTTGCCGGCAGAAACCATGACCGGAAGAGCATTTGGCTCAAGCTTATATTCCCCATATCAGTTTGTCGAGGCGGCTATAAACATAAGTGCCTTTCTTAGTGTTGCAAATCCTTGCGCAGGGGCAGCATTTGGCTCTGTATTGGTCAAAACAAAAAATGCTGCATCTGAGCAGGCATCGTTAAATGATTTCGCCGGTCCGTATCCGGTAAAATTAGTTTTAGGAACTGCGGAAATTATAGGTGGAGGCGCTTATTGCAAAATGGATGGTGCTTCTAAACAACTATTAATTAATGGCGTGCAGGGTGGAACTTTTTCAGCGTCCTCTAGTGGTTTGGTTATAAATGAGTCGGGTTTGATAGATATAGCCAGCAGCACACCGGCGACTTATACTGTAACTTATTCGTTTAACACAGGAGCGTGCCCAAAAACTGTAACAACAGAGATAACTATAGATGCACCAGTAAGTGTTAGCGATCAGCCTAACCAAACCTTATGTAATTCGGGTACATTCACCATGACTCAAATCGCTCCATCAATTGGAGTTGGAACTTGGACATTGGTGAACGGAGCAGTAACAATAACTACACCTAGTTCACCCACCACCACCGTTACGGGATTAGTTGCAGGAACCACCGCAACTTTAAAGTGGACTGTTACCAACGGAATTTGTAGTGTTTTTGACGAACTAACAATACAAAATGATAGTCAGTCCATTGCAGCAGCCGGACCGGACCAAACCAAATGTAATATCAACAGCTTTACGATGGCTGCCGTGCCTACTTCAGGTACCGGAAGTTGGACTTTTGTGGGAGCATTTGGCACTGCGGTAATCGCATCTCCAAGCTCTGCAAACACCACGGTAACTTCGGTTCCGGCAGATATGAATATCACGCTGCGTTGGACTGAAATAAATGGAACCTGTAGCTCTTCCGATGATATTATAATTAGAAATAATGCCCAACCAATCGCCGCCGCGGGTCCAGACCAGGTTAAATGTAATGTTAACAGCTTTACTTTGGCCGCCGTTCCTACCGTAGGTAGCGGGTCTTGGACATTTGTGGGAGCATATGGTGCTGCCGCGATCACAGATCCTACCTCTGCAATCACCACCGTAACTTCGGTGCCTGCTGATATGGATGTCACACTGCGTTGGACTGAAACCAATGGCACTTGCAGTTCTTCCGATGATGTGGTTATTAGAAATAATGCCCAATCCGTAGCTGCCGCCGGACCTGACCAAACGACATGTAATATCAATAGCTTTACTTTGGCTGCCGTGCCTACGGTAGGTTCTGGGACTTGGGCTTTTGTGGGAGCATTTGGCACTGCCATTATCACTTCTCCAACCTCCCCAAACACTACTGTAACTTCTGTGCCGACAGATATGAATATCACGCTGCGTTGGACCGAAAACAATGGCACTTGCAGTTCTTCCGATGATGTGGTTATTATAAATAATGCCCAATCCGTAGCTGCCGCCGGACCTGACCAAACGACATGTAATACCAACAGCTTTATGATGGCTGCCGTGCCTACAGTAGGTTCTGGGACTTGGACTTTTGTGGGCGAATATGGCACTGCCGTAATAACTTCTCCAGCCTCCGCAAACACTACCGTAACTTCGGTGCCGACAGATATCAATATCACGCTGCGTTGGACCGAAACCAACGGAACTTGTAGTTCTTCAGATGATGTTATCATTAGAAATAATGCGCAGCCAATCGCTGCCGCCGGTCCTGACCAAGTTAAATGTAATATCAACAGCTTTACGATGGCTGCCGTACCTACCGTAGGTAGCGGGTCATGGACATTTGTGGGCGCATATGGCACCGCCTTAATAACTTCTCTAAGCTCTGCAAACACCACCGTAACTTCGGTGCCTGCTGATATGGATATCACACTGCGCTGGACCGAAACCAATGGAACTTGCAGCTCTTTCGATGATGTTGTCATTAGAAATAATGCCCAATCAATCGCGGCGGCCGGACCTGACCAAACGACATGTAATACCAACAGTTTTATGATGGCTGCCGTTCCAACTACAGGTATTGGGGCTTGGACTTTTGTGGGCGCATTTGGCTCCGCAGTAATCACAAATCCAGCTTCTGCAAACACTACCGTAATTTCGGTTCCGACAGATATGAATATCACGCTGCGTTGGACCGAAACCAATGGAACTTGCAGTTCTTCCGATGATGTGGTTATTAGAAATAATGCCCAATCCGTAGCTGCCTCCGGACCTGACCAAACGACATGTAATATCAGCAGCTTTACTTTGGCTGCCGTGCCTACAGTAGGTTCTGGGACTTGGGCTTTTGTGGGAGCATTTGGCACTGCCATTATCACTTCTCCAACCTCCGCAACCACTACCGTAACTTCAGTGCCGACAAACATGAATATCACGCTGCGTTGGACCGAAACCAATGGAACTTGCAGCTCTTTCGATGATGTGGTTATTAGAAATAATGCCCAATCCGTGGCTGCCGCAGGTTCTGACCAAACGACATGTAATACCAACAACTTTACGATGGCTGCCGTACCTACTGTAGGTAATGGGTCTTGGATATTTGTGGGCGAATATGGCACTGCCGTAATAACTTCTCCAGCCTCCGCAAACACTACCGTAACTTCGGTGCCGACAGATATCAATATCACGCTGCGTTGGTCCGAAACTAATGGAACCTGTAGCTCTTTCGATGATGCGGTCATTAGAAACAACGCACAACCAATCGCTGTCGCCGGTCCTGACCAAACGACATGTAACATCAACAACTTTACGATGGCTGCCGTGCCTACTGTAGGAAGCGGGTCTTGGGGCTTTGTGGGCGCATATGGCACTGCCGTAATAACTTCTCCAGCCTCCGCAAACACTACCGTAACTTCCGTGCCGACAGATATGAATATCACGATGCGTTGGACCGAAAACAATGGTACTTGCAGTTCTTCCGATGATGTTGTCATTAGAAATAATGCGCAACCAATCGCCGCCGCCGGTGCAGACCTAGTTACATGTAATATCAGCAGCTTTACGATGGCTGCTGTGCCGACCTTAGGTGCTGGGACTTGGGCTTTTGTGGGAGCATTTGGCACTGCCATTATCACTTCTCCAACCTCCGCAACCACTACCGTAACTTCAGTGCCCACAGATATGAATGTCACGCTGCGTTGGACCGAAACCAATGGAACTTGTAGCTCTTTCGATGATGTGGTTATTAGAAATAATGCCCAATCCGTAGCTGCTGCCGGTCCGGACCAAACGAAATGTAATACCAACAACTTTATGATGGCTGCCGTGCCTACCGTAGGTAGTGGGTCTTGGACTTTTGTGGGAGAATCCGGTTCCGCCGTAATTACTTCTCCAACCTTTGCAACCACTGCTGTAACTTCGGTACCCGCAGATGTGAATATTACACTACGATGGACTGAAACTAATGGAACTTGTAGTTCTTTCGACGAAGTGGTGATTAGAAATAATGCGCTTCCAACTGCTCCAATTTCTGGGGGTAATATAACAGAGTGTAAAAACCAGTCCTTACAAACTTTAACAGCCATGGCAACAGTTCCGGATGGTCAGCACATTGACTGGTTTGAAACTGCAACCGGAGGAGTTAAAATTGATCATGAACCGACATTAAGCTCTGTTGATACAGTAACGTTTTATGCAGAGGCCGTTAACAATGCTACCTCATGTGTAAGTTTAACTCGTACTCCAGTTACACTAACAATAAAAACATGTTTAATCGCCCTAGTGAAATCCAATGACATTTTGGTCGAACCGAATGGATGCGCCACTCTTGCCAAAGATGACATGGTAACCTATACCTTCACCGTTACTAATCTTGGTAATGAAAGTCTGAACAACGTCACGGTTGTGGATCCAAATAGCGGCTTGTCGGCCATTGCCTTACAAAGTGGCGATGCCAATAGTAACAATACATTAGAAAGTACTGAAACTTGGATCTATAAAGCGACTTATTTCGTTACTCAAGCTGATATTGATTCGGGTAATATTACAAATCAAGCCACAGTTATCGGTGTTGCGCCCGACAATACTTCAGTAACGGATTTGTCCGGTAATTCAACAACTGATGATGAACCGAATGTTATCCCAATTTGTGCCGCTCCTGCTATCGCTATCGTGAAAACCAATAATATTATTGTTGGAACAAATGGATGTGCCAATCTTACCCTGGGCGATGCGGTAACCTACACATTTAGCGTGACTAATCCCGGTAATGTTAGCATCCATAATGTGTCAGTGGCTGATCCTCTAATTGGATTGTCCGCTATAGCCATGCAAAGTGGCGATGTTAATGATAACCATATATTAGAGGTTACAGAAACTTGGTTATATACAGCTTCTTATTCCGTAACCCAAGTTGATATTGACGCGGGTAACATTACAAATCAAGCCACAGTTCACGGTATTGCGCCAGATAATGCTGAGGTAACCGACTTATCCGGCAATTCAGCAACTGATGATGACCCTAATGTTATCCCTATTTGTGCCACTCCTGCTATTGCTATCGTGAAAACCAGTAACATTGCAGTTGGACAAAATGGATGTGGCACTCTTGCCGTGGGCGATGTCGTAACCTATACCTTTAGCGTGACTAATCCCGGTAATGTTAGTATCGATAGTGTGGTTTTGACTGATCCCCTAAGTGGCTTGTCTGCAGTTGTCTTACAAAGTGGGGATAGTAATGATAACCATATATTGGAGGTTACAGAATCTTGGATTTACAAAGCAACTTATTCCGTATCACAAACTGATATTGATTCGGGTAATATTACAAATCAAGCCTCGGTTAATGGTGTTGCGCCAAATAATGCGGCAGTAACCGACCTATCAGGCGCTACGGCAGATGATGATGAACCGACCGTGATTCGTATATGCTCCACCCCTGCAATCGCTATTGTGAAAATCAATGACAGCGAGGCTGGACCAAATGGATGTGCCAATCTTGCCGTGGGCGACGTCGTAACCTATACATTCGGCGTGACTAATCCCGGTAATGTTAGTATACATGACGTAGCTGTTGTTGACCCTCTTGCCGGCTTATCAGCCATTACCCTACAAAGTGGTGACGTTAACAATAACGGCATATTGGAGGTTACAGAAGATTGGATTTATAAAGCGACTTATTCCGTAAGCCAAGCTGATATTGATGCTGGAAACGTTACAAATCAAGCCTCAGTTAATGGCATTGCGCCCGATAATGCTGCAGTAAGCGACCTATCCGGAACTACGGCAGCTGATGATGAACCGAATGTAATCCGCATATGCACTACAGCCGGTATTGCAATCGTGAAAATGAATGACAGTACAGTAGGACCGGATGGATGTGCGGCTCTTGCGGTAGGCGATCGCGTAACCTATACTTTCAACGTGACTAATGTCGGTAACGTGAGCTTACAGGAAATAACGCTGCTTGACCCCCTTGCCGGCTTATCCGCTGTCGCCCTGCAAAGTGGTGATGCCAATGATAACAGTACATTAGAGGTTACAGAAACTTGGATTTATAAAGCAACTTATACCCTAACTCAAAACGATATTGATAATGGAAGCATTACCAATCAAGCTTCCGTTGATGCTATTGCTCCGGATGCAACATTAGTGAGTGACCTTTCCGGCAATTCAACAACCGATAATGAACCGAATGTGATCCCTATTTGTACTTCGGCTGCTATTTCTATTACTAAAGACGGAATCTATCAGGATACCAATGGGGATGGAATTACAAACATCGGAGATAATGTTATTTATAATTTTACGGTGACCAATACCGGTAATGTGACTCTCAGCGATGTAACGGTTACTGATAATAATGCGGTGGTTTCTGGCGGACCATTAGCCCTTTTTGAGGTAGCTGCTTCTGATAGTAGTACTTTTACGGCAGTTCATGCCATAACTCAACAGGATATTGACGCAGGGATAGTTTACAACTTGTCAACTGTAATCGGAACGCCTCCTGATGGCTTGGACGTAAGCAGTACTTCAACCGACCCTACTCCTTGTATCACTTGTCCTATCAACGAACAATGTCCTGATTGCACGATCACAACATTAACGCAAACACCTAGCATTGTTCTGGTAAAAACTGGAGTTTTCAATGACATTAACAATGATGGTTATGCTCAGATAGGTGAGACAATAAACTACACTTTCATTGTTTCCAATCCGAGTAATGTTACTTTAACAAATGTCATAGTAACTGACCCATTAATTGGTTTGACATTGAATGGCAACCCAATTTCCACCCTAGAACCTGGAGCAACCAATAATTCTATAACGGGAGTTTATTCTGTGACCCAATCTGATATTGACGCCGGTTCAGTTAGCAATTCTGCTTTGGTGATTGCAAAAGACCCAAAAGGAAATGATGTGACCGATATTTCCGGAACTGAAACAGATAACGATACTCCTACCTTGACGCCTCTTTCTCAAACTCCTGCTATTGCTTTAGTGAAAACGGGGACTTTTAGCGATACCAACAATGATGGTTATCCTCAGGTAGGCGAAACGATAAACTATACTTTTACGGTAACAAATATCGGTAATGTGTTAATAACAAATATCATTATAACTGATCCTTTAGTTGGGTTTATAATAGCCGGAAATCCAATTATTTCTTTGGCTCCCGGAGCAACAAATAATTCGGTAACCGGAATTTATACCATCACCCAGACCGATATAGACAATGGTCTGGTAACCAACTCTGCATTGGCAACCGGAAAAGATCCATTGGGAAATGACATTACCGATATTTCGGGAACTACAGTTGAAAATAATGAGGCAACCGTAACGCCTCTTATCCAAAATCCGAGTTTAGAGGTTATTAAAACGGCCAATAACGAAAATTATAGTTCCGTAGGAGACATTCTTAATTACACTATTTCAGTAAGGAATACCGGAAATATTACTCTTTACCAAATAACTGTTTCAGATGAGCTAACCGGCTTGAGTACTATAATCCAATCTTTGGCGCCTGGTGGCACACAAGAATTTACTGAAAACTATACTATAGTACAAAGTGACAGGGAAAATGGCAGTGTGACAAACATTGCAAAAGCCGACGGGTTTACGCCAAACGAAACTCCAATACATGCCGATGATAGAGCTGTAGTGGAAGCCTCAATTGTTTTAGGTTGTCAAAATGTAATAGTTCATAATGCATTCTCGCCCAACGGTGACGGAATAAATGAAACATTTGTTATCGAGAGTCTTGAAGACGTATTGTGTTATCCAAACAATTCGGTAGAAATTTATAACCGTTGGGGAGTACTCGTATTCGAAACTACCGATTATAATAATGAAAGTAATCGTTTCGATGGAATTTCAAATGGTAGAACGACCGTAAGCCAGTCCTCTGGCTTACCTACCGGAACTTATTTTTACATTTTGAATTATTCTTCTATTGATGGTACCGGAAGTTTAATTAATAATAGAAAAGATGGATATCTGTATCTGACCCGATAAATGGTAATAGCTGCCTGAAGTGTCAATACGCCTTCAGGCAGTTTAAAAACCATATAATAAAACTATTATTTTTTAACGCAAATCAGTAATCACAATTATCAAAACTACATTTTTCGCATGTATGATTTGAATGATAATTTACCTAATAAATATCTATTATGAAAACAAAAATATTCTCTTTCGTTTTGATGTTTACAACCATCGTAAGTTTTGCACAGCAAGATGCTCAATTTACCCAATACATGTACAACACAATCAATATTAATCCTGCTTACGCGGGTTCCAGAGGCGCTCTAAGTATTTTTGCCCTGCATCGCACGCAATGGGTTGGCTTGGATGGGGCACCCGTTACAAATGCAGTATCGGTAAACACTCCGTTAAATTCTAATCATTTGGGATTGGGGGTATCCATAATAAATGATAAAATAGGACCAATTCATGAGAACACCATTTCGGCAGATCTGTCTTATACCGTACCGACATCAGAAACGGTCAAACTCTCTTTTGGAATCAAGGCAACTGCCAATTTATTCGATTTAGACGTCTCCAGATTAAATCCTGTAGACGATGACCCCAGTTTGCATGATTACCACAATAAATTCTCCCCAAATATTGGTGCCGGGGTTTACCTTCATTCCGATAAGGCATACGTTGGCTTGTCGGTTCCCAATTTTATGGAATCCAATCGCTACGATGACAATGAAGTGGCCATTTTCAAGGAAAGACCCAACTTCTATTTAATCGCAGGGTATATTTTTGATTTAAGCAATTCCATAAAATTCAAACCGGCCATGCTCACAAAAATGGTCAAAGGTGCCCCATTGCAGGTCGACGTTTCCGGGAACTTTATGTTTGAAGAAAAACTTGTCGTCGGTCTAGCCTACAGATGGAGCGCGGCGGTAAGTGCAATGGTTGGATTCCAAGTTTCGCAAGCCTTTTATTTAGGTTATGGGTATGACCTTGAAACAACGAATCTGGACAATTACAACTCCGGTTCGCACGAAATCTTCTTGCGTTATGAACTTTTCAAAAAAAATAAAAAAATGACAACCCAAAGATTCTTCTAAAAACAATTATTATGAAAAATAATATACTCTTTTACATAACTATAATAAGTGTTTTTTCATTTAACATTTATTCGCAAAAAGCCAGCGTCGCTGCAGCCGACAAAAAATATGCCAACTATGCCTATGTAGATGCGATAAAAACCTACGAAAGGGTTGCCGAAAAAGGATACAAATCCGCAGACATGTTTAAGAAACTGGGCAATGCGTACTATTTCAATGCCAAACTGGAAGATGCCGCTAAATGGTATGGCGAATTATTTGCCTTGACTACCGATTTAGAACCCGAATATTACTACCGGTATGCACAGTCGTTGCGTTCCATTGGGGAAAATGACAAAGCCAACGATCTGATGAAAAAATTCTATCAATCCTCGGGAAATGATAATCGCGCACGACTATTTGAAAAAGACGTCAACTATCTTGAGGCCATCAAGGAAAATTCTGGGAGGTATCAGGTTGAGGATGCGGGAATCAATTCGGCATATTCTGATTACGGGACGGCTATTTATTTAAACAAACTCGTTTTTGCCTCGGCGAGGGATACCGGAAGCTTAGGACATCGCATTCATTCCTGGACTAATCAACCTTTCACTAACTTATACGTGGCAGAACTCGAAGACGAAATGATTCCGGGGAAACCCAAGAAGTTTGACAAAAGTGTAAATACTAAATTTAATGAATCCACTCCCGCCTTCACAAAAGATGGCAAAACAATGTATTTTACCAGAAACAACTATCTGGACGGTAAAAAAGGAATGAACGAAAATGACATTACATTGGTAAAAATTTACAAATCCACCCTGGAAAACGACAACTGGACTAACGTGACCGAACTTCCTTTCGACAGTGACAATTACAGCACAGCGCATCCCGCCCTAAGTCCTGATGAAAAAACTCTGTTTTTCGCTTCCGATATGCCGGGGACGCTAGGGCAGTCAGATTTGTATAAAGTGCAAATTAACGAGGACGGGACTTTTGGAACTCCCGAAAATCTTGGAAATGCCATCAATACAGAAGGGAGAGAAACGTTTCCGTTCGTCAATGATGAAAATGAGATTTATTTCGCATCAGATGGGCATCCCGGACTCGGGGGACTTGACATTTTCGTAGTAAAAATAAATCCCGATGGCACTTTTAACAAAGTACAAAATGTAGGGATGGATGCCAATTCGCCGATGGATGATTTCGGCTATTGGATAGACACAAAATCAAGAAAAGGTTTCTTTAGCTCCAATAGGGTTGGCGGACAAGGGTACGATGACATTTACAAATTTCTGGAACTCCGTAAACTTACCTGTGAGCAAGAATTATATGGTGAAGTAACAGATATGGCTACAAAAGAAATACTCCCGGATTCCAAAATCAGTCTGTTCGATTCGCGGTTCACTCTTATCGGCACTGTCAACTCTGATGTAAAAGGAAAGTATTCATTCGCAGTAGAATGTGGAGAAACCTACCATGTTAGAGCCCAAAAACTGGAGTACACCACGAAGGAGCAAAAAGTAACCATTGCCAAGGAAAACGGAAAAACGAGTTTGCCGATAGAGTTGGAAAAAGAGGAATGCAAGGTAGCTGTAGGTGATGATTTAGGGAAATGTTTCGGAATTAAAATGATTTACTTTGATTTTGACAAATCTGACATACGATTGGAAGCGGCATTAGATTTAGAAAAAATATTGGACGTGCTGAACCAATACCCAAAAATGAAACTCGATATACGTTCGCACACCGATAGCCGCGGATCATTCAAATACAACGAGGCATTATCAAATAGAAGAGCGAAATCGACCATTAGCTGGTTAATCAAAAATGGCGTCGATAAAAACCGACTGATCGGCAAGGGATACGGTGAAAATGAACTCATAAACAAATGCTCAGACGCTGTGGATTGCACTGAAGAAGAACATCAGCTAAATAGACGTAGTGAGTTCCTAATAACTGAATTATAGGAATAGATTAATTTGTAAAAAAAGCTAACATAAATTGTAATAAATGTAACCCCAGAAGTAAAATCTTATGGGGTTATTATATTTAATTCTAAATCAAAAAACCTTGCAAATTTATATTTATTTCTAAAATGGCAACTTAAAGATTCTTCTAAAAATAATTCCTATGAAAAATAATACAATCATTTGCATACTCATAATAAGTGTTTTTTCCGTTGACTCTTTTGCGCAAAAAGAGAAAAATTCCTCAGCAGACAAGAAAACAAAAACTATGCAAAAACCGCAAGCTGTAAGAACTTTAAAGTCATACCATATTGAAGAAAATATTAAGATGAATTTTGGAGGCTACACTACGACTTACAATGTATCTGACTCAAGTTTAATTAACACAAACGATTTAGGACCAAACAACACGCGAGTCATAACCCCGAAGTTTACGGAAGCAGAACAAGTTATGGGGCACCTAAAAGAAACAATAACAGATTTGAAGAAGCCCAACTTTAAACCTTCCGATTTGAAACCAACAGATTCATTGAAGAAACAAGCTCGATATGCTTCCATAATTATGATAAAAACTTACGAACGAGTAGCGGAGAAGGGATACAAATCAATTGACATATTCAAGAAATTGGGAAATGCCTTCTATTTTAACGACGAACTGGACAAGGCAGCCAGATGGTATGGGGAGTTATTGGAAATGGCTCTCGATTTAGAACCCGAATATTATTACCGATATTCGCACTCATTAAAAGCCATTGGTGAAAATGAAAAAGCCAACGAAATGTTGGAGAAATTCAATCAGTTATCCGGAAATGATGAAGGTGAGTGAATGTAGACACTTTTTTTAAAACCTTCAGTAAAAAAAAAGAGGCTGCAATTTGGGGAAAACAGCCTCTAATTTAAAAAAAAATAAATTATATTTTTGCAAAAATGTTGGTGTAATATTTTTTGCCTGTCGTAGGGTTTTCTCTAATTGCAAGTCCAAAATCAGTAAAATCACCTTCTATATTTTGTTTATGCCCCGGACTGTTTAACCAGGCGGTAACAGCTGCTTGCGGTGAGCTGTAGTTATACGCTATATTTTCCCCTACCGTCTTGGCTCCCAAAACTTTTATTATATTTTCAGAACGAGCCACAAAATCATCGTGGTTCACTACATTATTTGTAATCATATAGTTGTCATGCTCTTCTGACTTGAATGAAATATGGTTTATCGTTTTTAAAGTATTTAAGCCAATACTTGCTCTATAATCATTTATCAACTTCATCGTCTCCAATTCATTTGCATTGTACGTGTAATTTACTACCACTTCTAATTTTGCTTCCGCTGAAGAAGCTTCAGAAGAATCAGAAGAACAAGAATTCATTGTGAATATAACCGCTAAAAGCAATACTGCACGAAGTAAAAATGTTTTCATAATTTAGTAGTTTAAGTTTAAAGTAGATTGTGGGGCAAACTCCTTTAGGTAATGTATGCGTTCTAATTCTTTTCAAACATACTTATATTTCCGTTAAACTACCAAAAATAATCGACGAACTACATCTTTTGTTTTTAATATTAATATTTTTCTTACGTTATGCGAATAGTTTTTAGATTTTCCAAGAAAAATCTTCTCAAGTTTATAACGAATGTATCTTCCAGGAGTTTAGGTCTCCCATTCCAAACATTTATGGCCTAAAAAGGGACCGAATTAGAGATGAAGTTTCGAAAAAATTCTAAAAACCTCTAGATTTTAGCGAAAATATTAGTATAATATATTCTACCGGTAACCGAATTTATTCGAACAGAGATTCCGAAATGGGTGTAAGAGCCTTCGATATTAGCTCTGTGCCCCGAACTGGTCAACCAAGAATCAAAAGCGGCTTGAGCGTTACTGCTATTGTAAGCAACATTCTCCCCTACCGCTACAGCTCCTAAGGTATTCATTATGTTTTGAGACCTTACATTAAAATTATCGTGGCTAAGTGTATTCGTGGTGATCATATAATCGTTGTGCGCTTCCGCTAGAGATGATATGTAATTACTTCTCAATAAAGAATTCAAGCCAATACTTACTCGATAGGAATTTATTAAATCTATTAGTTGAATTTCGGATGAGCTATAAGTATAACTGTATAAGTCAGGAGTTGCCGATGCTGACGGTGTAGTCGTTGGTGTTGGTACCGTCGTTTGTGTTACCGTTGGAGTCGATGTTGGGGTTGGCGTCGCGGGGATCGGCGTTGGGGTTACAGATTCTAAAGGTGCTTCGTCAGGATCGGCTGTACAGGAATACATTGTACTTATTACCGATACTAGCAATAATGCAAGGAGTGACTTTAATTTCATAAAATTTAGTAGTAATTTATTTATCAAATAGTTTAGCTCGAAAAACATTGAAAATAATGTGCTTTCTTAAAATCCGAAACTACATTTTTCGGCCATAAACAACTAACTATAATTGACAATTTGCATAAATTTAACTGCAGCGAAAGTGGTTTTCTTACATAAGTCGAGACGGATTTTGTATTACAAAGTATGCACCTGTGGATCGCATACCAGCTTCCCTGCCATGCGGCATTTATTTTATTTACAAAATATGTTTTCAAAAAAAAGACCATATCTTGACGATATGGTCCGTTGTTCTAAAAATTAAATCTGAACTACTTAATTTAGTAGTATAATATATTGTAACATCTACGGGGATAATCTTTCTATTTTCCATGAAAAATCTTCCTTGCTTGTGTATCGGATTCTATCATGCAAACGATTCGGTCTCCCTTGCCAAAATTCAACCTCTATTGGCACAACCAAGTAACCGCCCCAATGTTTTGGTCTCGGGATAACCATGCTGTCATAATCTTTTTCCAATTGCTTTAGATTTTCTTCCAGATAAGCGCGAGAAGGAACCACTTCGCTTTGGTTTGAGACTATGGCTCCTAATTTACTTCCCTCGGGTCTTGAGTCAAAATAATTGTCGGAGCTGACTTCGGTCGTTTTTTTGGCAATGCCTTTTATGATGACTTGACGTTCCATTGAATGCCAAAAAAAAGAGAGACATATATTAGGGTTCGCGGCTATGGCTTTCCCTTTTTCCGAATTATAATTGGTATAAAAAATGAAGCCTTCCTCCGTAAATTTTTTCAGCAAAACGACTCTAGACTTAGGGAATCCATCCAGTCCAATTGTTGCAACAGTCATGGCATTAACTTCGTCGCTCCCACCAAATTCTTCTGTTTCATGAAACCATCTGTTAAATAAGTTTATAGGATCTTCCGGAATGTTTGATTCTAACAACTCACTCTTTTCATAGGATTTTCTATAATTACTCAGATCATTCATTTTTTTATTTTTTAGTTGTTTGAATTTTAAAAATCAAAACTCGAAACTTTTTCCGTCATCTGCCAGTAGCACTTCGGAAAAAATCGTTTGGGCTTCATCTTTAAATAATTTTATGTTTTCATACCGAGTGGAGTAATGTCCTAGAACTAATTGTTTAACATTAGCCTTCAAGGCAATGGTTGCCGCCTCTTTGGCTGTGCAATGCATGGTTTTTTTAGCCAAATTTTCTTCGGACTGCAAGAAAGTCGCTTCGTGATATAAGATGTCTACATCTTTTAGTAAAGGAACTATACTTTCGTCATAAGCGGTATCAGAACAAAAGGCATAACTTATTGGAGGGATCGGGTCAAATGTCAACAAATGGTTTTCTACAATCCTTCCATCCTCTAAGAGAATGTCTTTTCCGTTTTTTATATTTTGATAGTAACATTTATCGATTTCGAAACTTTGGACAGCATCGACATTCAGTTTCCTTTTATCCATCCTCTCCTGAAACAAAAATCCATTGGTATATATACGGTGCTTCAGAGGGATTGTTTTTATCGTAACTTTCTCATCTTCATAAATCACTTCACTTTCATTTGATTCCAATTCGTGGAAATGCAGACCGTAATTGGTCCAAGAATTGGACAGTCGCAATTGCAACATGATTATTTCTTTGATTCCTTTGGGTCCATAAATGTGCAAATCGGTTGCTCGATTGAGTAAGGTAAAAGTGGATACCAAGCCCACGAGTCCAAAAAAATGATCCCCATGCAAATGAGAAATGAAAATATGATTTATTTTAGAAAACCTGATTTTATTTTTGCGAAGCTGCACCTGGGTTCCTTCCCCACAATCGATAAGAAAAAGTCTGTTTTTAATTTCTAAAATTTGCGAAGTTGGATTGGTAAATGTGCGTGGAGTTGCTGCATAGCAACCTAATATAGTTAGTTTCAAATTTATGAGTTTCGATTAAAGGCTCGACCAGATTCTCGTGTATAGAATTAACGTCTTTTTTAAAAACCCAAATCCCTTTCAATCTCTTCCATTTCAATAATGTCATTTGCTTCCAGCAAGGAAGGGACAACGGTAAGGGTGTCTGGAACTGCATTAAAGTCAATGTCAGAGATCACAATTACAAATGATTTCTTTGCGTTTTTATGTTGTTTAGATAGCGGCAAAAACAATTTTATGTCATTTACTGTCAAATCCTTGTGATACGAAAGATCAATAATTATATTATGCTTTTCGAATGTCTTATATTGGTGCGTCACTTTCATCAAGAAAGAAGTGAAATCGCCTTGAGTGTCTTTTATTGTAATCGTGTGTTCTTTTTGATCTACTTTCATTGAGTTTTATTTTCAAAATTACTATATAACTAAGTTAGTGAAGATTTCTGAAATTACTGAATTTTTGACGCTAAAAGATAAATTACTGCCATTCTGATTGCAACCCCGTTTTCAACTTGGTTCAGAATTACGGATTGATTCGAGTCCGCAACTTCAGAGGTTATCTCTACCCCCCTATTTATGGGGCCTGGGTGCATGATGACAATTTCTTTGTTTAGGGAATCCAACAACGTTTTATCTAGACCATATTGCTGTGCGTATTCTCTTGTTGAAGGGAAAAAATTGACGTCCATTCGTTCGTTTTGAACTCTAAGCATATTAGCTACATCACACCATTCTAGTGCTTTCCTAAGGTTTGGCTCAACTGTTACTCCAAGTGATTCGATATGCTTTGGGATCAGCGTTTTTGGTCCGCAAACTTTAACTTGGGCTCCTTGCATTTGCAATGCATATATGTTGGACAATGCCACTCTGGAGTGCAAAATATCCCCAACTATAACCACTTTTTTTCCTGCCACTTCGCCCAGCTTTTCCCTGATCGAATAACTATCAAGTAAAGCCTGGGTGGGATGTTCGTGCGCACCGTCCCCAGCGTTTATTATGCTCGCTTTTACATTTTTCGATAAAAAATAAGCGGCTCCAGGATTAGAGTGACGCATTACCACCATATCCACTTTCATAGAAAGTATGTTGTTTACGGTGTCAATAAGTGTTTCGCCTTTTTTAACGGAAGATTGGGCTGCGGAAAAACTGATGACATCTGCAGACAATCTTTTCTGGGCCAGTTCAAATGAAAGTTTTGTGCGGGTACTGTTTTCAAAAAAAATGTTGGCAATGGTCATATCTCGCAAGGAAGGCACTTTCTTAATAGGACGATTGATGACTTCTTTAAAATGATCGGCTGTTTCAAAAATAAGGTCAATATCACTATTGTTAATATATTTTATACCTAATAAATGATTTACGCTTAATTCTTTCATTCCTTTACGATTATTATTGTTTTTATGAGGTTCTCTTCTTCAATTAGGTCAGCTAATTGGTAACTAGGTACACGATATCCTCACCATCATTTTCTTTCCAGTTTACCTTTACTTTTTCATTATTTATTGCATCCACCTGTCTCCCCCTATAATCTGGTTGTATTGGTAAATTACGACTAAAACGCCTGTCTATCAAAACAAGTAACTCAATTTCTGACGGTCTTCCAAAAGATTGGATGGCGGTCAAAGCTGATCGGATGCTTCTGCCCGTAAACAAAACATCATCGATAAAAATAACCTTCTTATTTTCGACAATAAAATTGATTTTGGTCTTATTTGCTTCCAAAGGTTTATCGGTTCTGCGAAAATCGTCTCTAAAGAAAGTGATGTCCAAATAACCCAGTTTAATTTCAGGAGTATTGTATTCCTTTTCCAATAATTCTTTGAGTCGCTCGGCAAGAAATGTGCCTCTTGGCTGAATCCCGACCAAAATGGTATCTTTAAAATCAAGGTGTTTTTCAATCAGCTGACAAGCCAAACGATGTAGAATGATATTGACTTCTTTGGAATTGAGCAAAACTTTTTGAGTCATAGTAAAGTATTGTGTTTGGTTAGGCAAATATACAAATTCCAATTTAGGATTGATTAATTGGGAGTAGAATATAGTTTCAATTATTACTTGATCTGGAAAACTAGGCGCTTTTAAATAATAAAATTCCAATAATCCTCGTTATTTTTTATTGGGCTCACTTTTTTTATTACAGAAAATAGCTAATAATTTTATAAGAAACTGTAAAAATTATATAAATAGCCGATATACTAATTTTGTACCTTTAGTATTAAATAACTTTAAAATAAAAAAATCATGCAAAATCAAATTACAAGATTACTAGTGCTGTTTATAGCTTTAGTTTCATTTACAAGTTGTTCAGTAGTTGAAGGCATCTTTAAGGCTGGAATGGGAGTTGGTATTTTTATAGTGATTGCGATAATTGCCGTTGTGATTTTTATTGTAAGTAAGTTTTTAGGCAAGAAATAGTTAGGCCACGACATATGATTAAATAAAAAACTCTCGCAAAAGCGAGAGTTTTCATTTCTTATTACTGTGACGATCTATTTCTTAACATTGTACATTTTAGTTCTTAGCTCTTGAACTTTTTCATCATCCAAATACTCATCAAAAGTCATGTAACTGTCTATTGCACCATTAGGCGTCAATTCAACAACCCTATTACCTACCGTTTGTGCAAACTCATGATCATGGGTAGTGAATATCACCGATCCTTTAAAGTTTTTCAATGAGTTGTTAAAAGCGGTGATGGACTCTAAATCCAAGTGATTCGTGGGTTCATCTATCATTAAAACATTCCCTCTTTCCATCATCATACGGGATAACATACAACGTACTTTCTCTCCTCCTGACAACACTCTGCATGTTTTTAATGCTTCTTCCCCTGAGAAAATCATTTTACCAAGAAAACTACGAATATTTACCTCGTCACGTTCTTCTTCCGTTTTTACCCATTGACGCAACCAATCTACAAGAGACAAATCACTCTCAAAAAAAGAATGATTTTCTACAGGCAAATAGGCTTGATTTGTAGTAATCCCCCAATCGAAATTACCTGAATCTGCGGTTTTATTACCATTTAAAATTTCGTAAAAGGCAGTTGTGGCACGAGAATCTTTTGAAAAAAGAACAATTTTATCCCCCTTGGCCATATTCAAATCTACCCCTTTAAACAAAACCTCTCCATCAACCGAAGCGCTCAAACCTTGAACATTTAATATTTGGTCTCCAGCTTCACGCTCTTGATCAAAAATAATTGCAGGATAACGACGACTAGAAGGTTTGATTTCCGATATGTTTAACTTACTAATCATTTTTTTACGAGAAGTGGCTTGTTTTGACTTAGCCACATTCGCGCTAAAACGACGAATAAATTCTTCTAATTCTTGTTTCTTTTCTTCCGCTTTTTTGTTCTGTTGTGCGCGCTGTTTCGCTGCTAATTGACTGGATTCATACCAGAAAGTATAATTTCCCGAATAATGATTTATTTTGCTGAAATCGATATCTGAAATGTGGGTACAAACAGAGTCCAAAAAGTGACGGTCATGCGACACCACAATAACGGTATTCTCATAGTTTGCAAGGAAATTCTCCAACCAAGCGATCGTTTCAAAATCCAAATCGTTGGTAGGCTCATCCATAATAAGTAAATCAGGGTTTCCAAAAAGCGCTTGTGCCAAAAGGACACGAACTTTAATTTTCCCCTCCAAATCTCCCATCAATGTATAATGGTGTTCTTCCGTTATTCCAAGATTTGACAACATTGAAGCAGCATCAGAATCAGCATTCCAACCGTTCATTTCTTCAAATTGAACTTGCAACTCCCCTATTTTATCTGCATTTTTATCATTGTAATCCAGATAAAGTTCGTCCATTTCTTTCTTAACGGCATACAACACCTTGTTCCCCATTATTACGGTTTCCAATACGGTATGCTCGTCGAACATATTGTGGTTTTGGTTTAAAACCGACATACGTTTTCCTGGCTCTAAATGGATATGTCCCGATGTAGGATCCATTTCGCCAGAAATAATTTTAAGAAATGTTGATTTTCCAGCACCATTAGCTCCGATAACTCCATAAATATTACCATGTGTGAAGGTGGTATTTACTTCGTCAAACAAAATTCGTTTGCCAAATTGAACTGATAAATTATTAACTGTTAACATAAATATTTTTATAAAAATTTTTGCAAAAGTACAAAAAATTACTGATTTTTTTGTGTATGAAGACACATTTCGATGAATTGGATTCTACCTAACATTTCATCCAAAATCCTATAAAAAAATCCCGACAAAAATTTCGTCAGGATCATATCAATTTAGAAAATTCGACAATCAGCGCTCTATCGCATTTCACACAGTTTTTTTAAACTTCCATATACCGCCAGTTCTACATCGGCATGCTTCTTAGAATTGCATTTTTCCAATAAATCCTTCAATAGTGTAGGTTCTACATTTTGTTTTGCTTCAATCACAAGCAGCAGTTGCTCCGATATTTCACTGAGGCTATTTGACAATGGCAAAAGCGGTTGTACCAGTGGCGCATTGGCACTTAAATTAATTAAATCCACATTCATGCCAATCCATTTTCTAAAAAAGCCAGTAACTAGGGTTTGGTTCGCCATGCTTTTATCTTCTAAATAGGCGTCAACCGCCTTGTCAAAATCATAAGCGTCAGAGGCATCGACGGTACAGGCATCTGCAAATAAAGTAAGAGGTGAATGCATGCGATATTTTTTTCCTCCGCCATTGCGGGAATAATTCTTCAGTGGTTCACATACATTCGATAAATCATTTACCGGGGCTATTGACTGGTTGTTACTGATGTTTCTTAAAATAACTTCTTTGTTTCTGATATGGGTAATCCCAAGTTCTTCCAGTCTGAAAGAAATCGTTTTTAGCCTTTTGTGCAAACTATTCAAATCAGTAACCTCCCCGCTTGACCACAGTCGTTCCGCTATGACTGCAGTTCTAGGCCAAATCCTTGAATCTATGTTTACGGGTGTGGCGAGTTCGCTCCACATGGCCGCTTCTCCTCCCAAAATCCTAGCCTTTTCTTCTGGAGTTAAAGTGCTGTTTTTGGGAATCGGATCATTCAGATAATGTTTTTCAACACCCAGCATTAAGTCAATGTAGTATCCGTTTGATAAAACTGATTGAAAGCCTTTCCTTGCTGCATTGGCAAGTGAACCTTCAGTCGCTAGACCTTGGTTCGTCCCCCTCCAGGCATGAATTATGGCATCCTTGGACATGTTTTCCGTCATTATTTCTTCCCAACCCATTAATTTCTTCCTGTGCTTTTTTAACATCGGAATCAATTGCATGTTAAAATAAGTCTGCAGATCATGGTTGCTTGTCATTTTGTTTCTCTTCTTAAATTCCTGAATCTTGGGATTGGAATTCCATTCCTTACCGTTATTTTCGTCTCCGCCAATATGAAAATAATCACTTGGGAACAATGGGCATACCTCGTCAAAAATTTCACTCAACAGTTCGTAGGTTTTCGGATTGGTGGGGTCTAAGGTTGAATTATAGATGCCCGAGTTTCTCTTTACCGTATAAGGCGCATCAGCGGGCAGCTTACTCCCTATTTCAGGATATGCGGCAAGTAAAGCAGAGGCATGGCCTGGAACATCAATTTCAGGAACAACCAGAATCCCTCTCTCATCGGCATATTTTACGATATTCTTGATTTCCTCCTGCGTATAATAATTGCCGTCCGTTGACAACTCGTTCAATTTCGGGTGTTTTTTCATTTCAATTCTCCAGCCTTGGTCGTCGGCTAGGTGCCAATGGAAAACGTTCATTTTCATTGACGCCATCGCGTCCAGATTTCTTTTGATAACATCTACTGGCAGAAAATGTCTTGCGGCATCGATCATCAATCCTCTCCAGACAAAGCGGGGTGCGTCTGAAATAGCAACGTTAGGGAAATAAAATGAGGCACTCGTATTTTGTAACAATTGTAAAAGCGTTTCCAAACCATGCAAAGCCCCTAAATCTGTTGCGGCATTGATCGCTATTTTGTTCGATTCAACCGTAAGTCGGTAACTTTCGTCTTCGTTTAATTTAATTTCTCCACCGCTGATAATATTTATTTGCAATTGGGCCTCGGGCACTTCATTTGTTTTGGTGAGATAAGCCTGTTCCAGAAACAGTCCCGTTCTCCCGTCCAATCTTCGGACAAATTGGGTTGCACCGATAAAAATTCTCGAATTCGGATTTCCTGTAATATTTACTTTGAAGTCGTTTTTTAAGACAAAACTACCTTCCTTAATATTGATCGTTTGGGGCCAAGGCATCAGGTTTAAATCGTCGAGTTTTATTTGTGCTTTCGAACTGACAACAACGAAAAAAAAGAATAGAATGTATCTCATGTGCTTTTTGTAGGTTTTAATATTATTTCTTGATAGTTCAAAAACGGGAATTGTTTTCATTTATATTCCGTTTTGCACTAATTTATAAAGATATGCATTTTTTAAAAACCGTGTTCATTCAAAAACACTTTTGTCCTTTCTACCAACTATTTTCAGATTTTGATCGAATCAAAATCGTTAGCCCTTAGCCAATGCAATGGTAAAATAAATTTTCAACGACTGCTTAAATTCAACACTTGATTCAAAACAGCCGAATTGTTAAATTAAATTCAACTTTATTTAACAAAAAGTGATTATTATACAATTTTAGTGACATTTATGCAAAATTGTTTTTTTTTAATTTCCTTAACAAATATATTTACGCTCTTGAAAACTAAAAATTAATTAACCATAAAACTTAATTCTTCGACAATTATGAATACAGAACAAACAAAGTCTAATAATTCGGCGTTATATACGCTAATTACCGTGTTTTTCTTTTGGGGATTCATTGGTGCATCAAATGGTATTTTCATACCCTTTTGTAAAGCTAAGTTTGGCTTAGATCAATTTCAAAGTCAGCTTATTGATTTTGCTTTTTATGGGGCCTATTACATTGGTGCGATTTTACTTTTTATATTTAGCAGTCTAGCAAAAAAGGATATCCTAAATGCCTGGGGATTCAAAAAAGGTATTATCTACGGTCTGTTAGTGAGTACTTTTGGTGCGGCAATGATGATATTAGCCGTAACACAAGGTAGTTACTTATTTATTCTTGGAGCATTATTCATTGTGGCTTTGGGTTTTTCTTTGCAACAAACATCTGCGCAACCTTTTGCGGCATCTCTTGGAGAGGCTCATACAGCATCTAGCAGGTTAAACCTCGCCGGTGGAATCAATTCATTAGGAACCACGATAGGTCCAATCGTTGTTTCGATCGCATTATTCGGAGTAATTGCTGGCGTTAATATTGAGGAATTTGCCCAAAAGGAAGATTCTTTGGATTCTATGAGAATTCTGTATGTATTCGTTGGAGGGCTGTTTTTATTAGCAGCGGCACTATTCTTTTTTTCAAAAAAATTACCTTCCGGAAAAAGCGACTCTACTTTTGAGCCAGCAAGCAAAGCGATGAAGACTTTAATTGCCATTACTGTAATTTTGATGGTTGTATTTGGTTATATCTTTTCTCGCTATGAAGATCCGGAGTTTATCAGTCGTTTTATAGAGAATAAAGAAAAGGACTATTTGGGCTTAGGCTTAACCGTTTCTACATTATTGATTGTTGTGGTTGGGTTGTTATTCGCCAACACCAGAGCGCAAAATAATGCTGAGGGATGGGGAGCGATGAAATACCCGCAATTAGTTTTGGGGATGTTGGCGCTTTTCACCTATGTTGGTGTCGAGGTGACAATTGGAAGTAACCTTGGCGAATTGTTAAAGACTGCCGATTTCGGTTCTATAGATGGTCCCGCATTAGCGCCATATATGTCAATGTATTGGGGTAGTTTAATGATTGGTCGTTGGGCCGGCGCGATTTCTGTTTTTAACCCTTCAAATCAACTTAAAAAAATATTGCTAATCGTTGTTCCTTACGTTGCCTTTGGGGTAGTTTTAGCTGCAAATGCCATTTCTGGACAAGACGTTACTCCATTGTATGCTTATGCATTTGTAATCGTGTTTCAAATCGTTGGTTTCTTTTTAGGTAAGGATCAGCCTTCAAGAACATTGATGATCTTTGGTCTAATGGGCATGACAGCCATGTTGATCGGACTGTTCACTACCGGAACAATTGCCATTTTTGCTTTCATGAGCGGCGGTTTATTTCTTAGTATCATGTGGCCATCGATTTTCTCACTTGCTATCGCAGGTTTAGGCAAATATACTTCTCAAGGTTCTGCATTTTTAGTGATGATGATTTTGGGTGGTGGAATTATCCCTCCGCTGCAAGGTAAATTGGCTGATATTATTGGGATTCACACTTCTTATTTCATCCCGGTTTTATGTTTTGCCTTTATTGCATTCTATGGTTGGAAAGTAATCGCAATACTGAAAAAACAAGGTATCGGAAATGAAGTTGAAGTTGGTGTCGCACACTAATATAACCTTCAAAAAACCAACATTATTTATATAAAAAGGGGTTGCAATTTTTAATTCAAAATAGGATAACCACCAAATTTATTTTTGGTGGTTTTTTTATGCCCATCACTTTCGACATTTTAAAATCTAATAACCTCCTTTTTTACGGGGAAATTTATTCTTTCAAAATAACAATTGATTAAAATTTTGTTAGAAAACCAAAATTCAAGCTTGCGTATTAAAAATATGTGTACTTTTGTGCCAATGAATAATACAAGTGTACATACAACTTCTATCTCACGGATAAACAAGACCGCAACTTCTCCCGAAGTACGGATGCTATTAGTATAGTACCCAAAAAGAGTTTTACTTTATTATTTTTATTCATTTTTCATTTTTACCATTTTGAAAATTCAACTGTTAAGCATTGGATTAACATATCCTAAAAAAAAGAACAAATCATTTTATTCGATAACTTTTGTATCCAATTGTTATTCAGTACTTTATTTTTATATTTTTCCGGGTCAATCCAACAACTTTTGGTGTTCAAATTTGAATCTAACTCATTTTTTAACCAAAAAATTCATAGTCTGAAATGAATATCTCAATTATTATAGCTCAGGAAGAACATTTTAAGTACGCACAAATCATTTGCGATACTATAGAATCGTCTGCCCTAATGAGAGGAACCGGAATTGCAAAACGAACACCGGAATACATCCAAAAAAAGATGGAAAACAAGGATGCTGTAATTGCATTAGACAATGGTGTCTTCGCTGGTTTTTGTTACATCGAAAGTTGGCAAGACAGCAATTATGTCGCGCACTCGGGACTGATAGTTCATCCTGATTATAGAAATCTAGGTTTAGCAAAAAAAATCAAATCTAAAGTTTTTGACTACTCCATGGAAAAATACCCGAATGCTAAAGTGTTTGGAATCACGACAGGACTGGCGGTAATGAAAATAAATTCGGAGCTCGGATACAAACCTGTCCCCTTTTCTGAATTGACAACGGATCCAAGTTTTTGGAAAGGATGCCAAACCTGCACCAATTATGAAATTCTGAAAAGCAAGGACAACAAAATGTGCTTGTGCACCGGAATGTTGTTCGACCCTAAAGACAAACCCAAGGATCCGCCAAAGCATCCGTTTAATGTCCGGATTTGGAATAGACTAAAAAAGATTAAACAAGCTCTCTTCTTAGAAGATTAAGTAGAATAAAAAGATAACCAGCTAATGGCATGAAAGTAATTAGCAAATAATAGCACAATTAAAATGAAAAAAGTAGTATTAGCATATAGTGGAGGTTTAGACACCTCATATTGTCTCAAATATTTGAAAAACGAAAAAGGATACGAAGTTCACACCGTATTGATCAATACGGGCGGCTTTGATGATGAGGAATTGGCGGCTATTGAAGAAAGAGCTTACGAGTTGGGAAGCGCAAAACACGCTAACCTTACCATCGTTGATAAATATTACGATAAAGCCATTAAATATCTGATTTACGGGAATGTCCTGAAAAACAACACCTACCCTTTATCGGTTAGCGCAGAAAGAGTTTTTCAGGCCATTGAGGCGATCAAATATGCGAAGTCTGTCGGCGCGGAAGCTATCGCTCACGGTAGTACAGGCGCTGGGAATGACCAAATCCGTTTTGATTTGATTTTTCAAACCATCGCTCCAGAAATTGAAATCATCACCCCAATCAGAGACTTGAAGTTATCAAGACAAGAAGAAGTAGATTATTTGTCAAAAAATGGAGTACATTATTCTTGGGAAAAAGCGCAATATTCCATCAATAAGGGACTTTGGGGAACAAGCGTTGGCGGTAAGGAAACGTTGACTTCAAGCCAACCGCTTCCCGGCGAAGCCTACCCTTCGCAATTGCAAAAAGAAGGCGAAGAGAAAGTAACTTTACATTTTGACAGAGGACAATTAGTGGGTATCAACGGTAAAATCGATGCTCCCACCAAAAATATCGTCATTTTAGAAAAACTGGCTAATGCCTATGCAATCGGCAGGGATACTCACGTAGGCGACACTATTATAGGCATTAAAGGAAGAGTAGGCTTTGAGGCTGCAGCTCCCCTAATTATCATCAAAGCGCACCATTTACTGGAAAAACATACGCTTGGAAAATGGCAGCAATACTGGAAAGAACAACTAGGGAACTGGTACGGAATGTTATTCCATGAAGGACAGTTTCTTGATCCCGTAATGAGAAATATCGAAGCTTTCCTGGAGGACACCCAGAAAACGGTAAACGGAACGGTGACGGTATCGCTTAAACCGTATCATTTTACACTTGACGGAATAGAATCTGATAATGACTTGATGAATACCGGTTTTGGACAATATGGTGAAATGAACAACGCCTGGACATCAGATGATGCCAAAGGTTTCATCAAGATTTTAGGAAATGCGCAAAATATTTTTTCATCGGTAAACAACATAAGCTATGATTAATGTTGGAATAATAGGAGGTTCAGGATATACTGCAGGGGAGCTAATCAGAATTTTGATGTTTCACCCTAACACTAAACTTGATTTTGTTTACAGCACAACTAATGCGGGAAAACCACTTTCTGTGGCGCACCATGATTTGATGGGCGATATAGAAATGAACTTTACAGACACGGTGAATCCGGATGTAAACGTGGTTTTCTTGTGTTTGGGGCACGGAAAGTCAATTTCATTTCTAAAACAAAATCAATTTGCAAGTCATACCAAAATCATCGATTTAGGAAACGACTTCAGATTGACGGATGACAAGGACTTCAACGGAAAATCCTTTGTTTACGGTTTGCCTGAACTCAATAAAACCATCATAAAAAATGCGCAATACATCGCGAATCCGGGCTGTTTTGCAACCGCCATTCAATTGGCCCTGTTGCCGCTTGCAGCAAATGGATTGTTGAATGACGACGTACATATCAATGCGACTACCGGAAGCACGGGAGCTGGGGTTTCACCTTCAGAAACTACACATTTCAGCTGGAGATCAAACAATATGTCCCATTACAAGGCTTTTAATCACCAACATTTAGGTGAAATAAACCAAAGTGTCAATCAATTGCAGTCTTCGTATTCTGACGAATTAATTTTCGTGCCAAACAGAGGGGATTTTGCCAGGGGAATCTTTGCCACTCTTTACACATCAACGGATGAAAATTTGGAAGATTTGGTCGCTAAATTTGAGGGTTTTTATAAAGACCAGCCTTTTGTGACAGTAACAACTACGAGCATCAATATGAAACAAGTGGTTCAAACCAACAAATGTATCATTAGCCTAATGAAAAAAGGTAACCGGATATTGATTACTTCAATAATCGACAATTTGGTAAAAGGCGCCTCTGGACAAGCGGTCCAAAACATGAATTTAATGTTTGGGTTGGATGAAACCACAGGATTGCATTTGAAACCATCCGGATTCTAAAATAAATTAAAAGATTGAAGGATTTAATAATTTAAAAATTAGCAAATCTTGTAAGTTTAAAATTCATTCTAACATAAAAATGAATCTTTAAATAATTCAATTTTTAAACCTTAAATATAAAAAAATGAACTTATTTGACGTTTATCCATTATACCCTATTACGCCTGTAAAAGCGTTAGATTGCATCATTACAGACGATAAAGGAATCGAATATTTAGATTTATACTCCGGTCATGGAGTGATTTCTATCGGACACACACAACCGGATTACGTTGCAAAAATAAAAGCGCAATTGGATGATTTGAGTTTTTACTCGAATGCAATTAAGAATCCATTACAAGTAGAATTGGCCGTAAAATTAGGAAAAGCTTCTGGCCTGCCAGATTACAGCTTGTTTTTATGCAGTTCTGGGGCGGAAGCCAATGAAAATGCTTTGAAAGTGGCGTCTTTTCACACAAACAAATCGAGAGTGATAGCTTTTGACAATTCGTTTCACGGAAGAACTTCGGCGGCTGTTGCCGTTACTGACAACAAAAAAATTGTAGCTCCATTAAACGCCCAACAAGCGGTAACCTTTTTGCCTTTGAACCAAATTGAATTGGTGAAAGCCGAATTGAAAAAAGGTGATGTTTGTTCGGTAATCATCGAACCAATTCAAGGTGTAGGTGGTTTAGATCAAGGAACAACCGAATTTTTCCAAGAATTGGAAAAAGTTTGTAATGATCATGACGTCGTTTTAATTTTGGACGAAGTGCAATCCGGTTACGGAAGAAGCGGAAAATTCTTTGCTCATCAACACCATGGAATCAATCCCGATATCGTCACAACGGCCAAAGGAATGGGGAACGGTTTCCCCATTGGAGGTGTTTTAATTTCACCTAAATTCAAAGCTAGTTACGGATTACTAGGAACAACTTTTGGCGGAAGTCATCTAGCTTGTGCTGCCGGTATTGCCGTTTTGGACGTGATGGAAAATCAAAAACTAATCGAAAATACAAATAAAGTATCGGAATACTTTTTTGAAGCTATTAAAGTGATTCCTGAAATCATAAAAGTAAAAGGAAGAGGATTGATGCTGGGCGTGGAGTTTGATTTTGACGTAAGTACCCTGAGAAAGAAAATGATTGTTGAAAAGCACATCTTTACAGGTGGTGCCAACAACAAAAATCTGTTGAGAATCCTTCCTCCGTTGACAATTACAACTGACGCAATTGATACTTTTATCGTTGCCTTGCAAGAATCATTAGCAGAACTAAAATCATAAAATGAACACATTATTATCCATAGAAAAAAGAAATGCGGTATTAAGTAAAATGGCCGCTCTTCTCGAACAAGAAAGGGCCAGTCTCAAGTCGATTAACCAGCAGGATTTAAACAATTATTCTGGTGATGATTTGGCTATGGAAAAGAGATTGCTTGTAGATGATGCCAAGATTGACGGGATGATCCTTTCCCTGCAACAATTGGCAAGTCAAGAAGATCCTATAGGTAAAGTACGTTTTGATTTTATCCATGATAATGGTTTAAAAATCAGCAACAAAACAGCTGCTTTTGGCACCATTCTCATCATATATGAATCCCGTCCTGACGTAACTGTTGAGGCGGGTGGAATTGCTTTTAAATCTGGAAATAAAATCCTGTTGAAAGGCGGCAAGGAATCACTGCTTTCGAACCAAAAGATTGTCAGTCTTTGGCATCAAGCCTTGACGGACATCGAAGTTGACAGTTCATGGGTCGAATATTTGAATTATGACAGAAAGGAAACTCAAGCTTTCCTGGAAAAACCGACACAAAAAGTGGATTTAATTGTCCCTCGTGGCGGTGAAAACCTAATCAATTTTGTGAAAAAGCACGCAAGCTGTCCAGTCATCGTTAGCGGAAGAGGAAACAATTTTGTGTACGTAAACAGGGAAGCAGATCTTGACCGAGCGATGGCAATCATCATTAACGGAAAGACCTCAAACATATCGGTTTGTAACGCTTTAGATAAAGTGTTGATTGACACTAATCTTCCCAACTGGGAAATCTTCGCGAAGCAATTAATAACTGAATTGCAACTGCTTAATGTCAACGTTCTGGGCGACGCTTCGGTTTCAGACGCAACGCAAATTCCTTGTATCAAAAACGATTTGATTTGGCACGAAGAATTCTTGGATTACAAAATTGTTATTGGCACAACCAATTCTGATCAAGAAGCAATTGATAAAATAAATAAATATTGTGGAGGTCATTCCGCCTCCATAATTACGAAAAATGAGGTTACCGCTCGGGAATTCATGGATAACGTTGATACTGCGGCAGTGTATCACAATGCGTCGACACGGTTTACCGATGGCGGTCAGTTTGGCCTAGGTGGGGAATTGGCGATAAGCACAGATAAATTGCACCAGCGTGGACCTATTGGCCTGCAGCATCTCGTTACAAATAAATGGTATATTTACGGTGACGGGCAGATTCGATAAAAATTGAAAGATTAAAAGATTAAAGTATTACAAGATTGAGGAAAAAAAATTTTAAATCTTTCAATTTTTAAATTAAAAAATAATGGCAAAAAAAAGAATATTATTAAAGATTGGAAGCAATACCCTAACCAAGGAAACCAATCACATTTCCAGGGGAAAGATTGAGGATATTGGGATGCAAATCGCGGCCTTAAACGACCAATACGAGTTCGTGATTGTGAGTTCTGGCGCGATAGCGGCCGCAAAACAATTTGTGAAACTGGAAAGTAACGGCAAGGAAATAATGGTCAAACAGGCATTGGCTTCCATTGGACAGCCCCATTTGATGCGCATATTTCACGAAAATTTCAGCGATCTAGGATTGTTGACCTCGCAATGTTTATTATCATATTCTGATTTTGAAAGGGCGCAATCAAAAGTCAACATCGTGAATACCATAAACGTTTTAATCGAAAACAATTACATTCCGATTATCAATGAAAATGACACCGTGGCAACGGACGAAATTCAATTTGGCGACAACGATAAACTGGCGGCATTAACTGCTGTTCTGTTGAATGTGGATATTTTAATAATTGCCACAAATACCAATGGAATTTACACCAAATCATCGATTCATAATGAAATCCCTGAAACCATTTCATTGGTAACCGATTTGCAGCTGATGCAACAAGAAGTGGGTGATTTGAAATCATCCCACGGAACCGGCGGAATGCAATCAAAAATCGAGGCGGCCGCAATTGCAAAAGCGGCTAATATCGAAACTTGGGTGGTCAATGGATTGAAAGACAATTTTATTTTGAATGCAATAAAGAATACTGTTCCATTTACAAAGATTTTGTAAAATGGTAATTTGTTTAATCAAATAAACGATTTAGCAAATTACCGATTAAACTATAAAACAATGAACTACATATCAGTACAAAATATCGATTCCCTTTCCGAATGGGTAAAGGCAGCTTTAAAAATAAAAAAGAAGCCTCTTAAAAACAAAAAACTGGGAAAAAATAAGACCTTAGGGATGCTTTTTTTCAACCCCAGTCTGAGGACTCGTCTGAGCACCCAGAAAGCAGCTCTAAACTTGGGCATGAACGTCATGGTGATGAATTTCACCAATGAAGGCTGGACTCTGGAGTTTGAAGACGGGGCTATCATGAACCAAGGCGCTTCTGAGCACATCAAGGAAGCCGCCGAAGTGGTGTCGCAATATTGCGACATTATTGCCGTAAGGGCTTTTGCGGGTTTGGTCGACAAGGAAAAGGACAATGCCGAAACCGTTTTGGCGGGTTTTCTTAAGTTTGCCACAGTGCCAATTGTCAATATGGAAGGCTGTACGGGACATCCACTACAAGCACTCGCAGATGCGATAACCATCGAAGAACACAAAACCAAGCACAGACCAAAAGTGGTTTTGTCCTGGGCACCGCATCCTAAAGCTTTGCCTCAGGCTGTAGCCAATTCTTTTGTGGAAATGATGCAGTTACAAGATTCCGACTTTGTTATCACACATCCCGAGGGATATGAATTAAATCCCGAAATCACAAAAAATTCCGTTATCGAATACGACCAAAACAAGGCTTTTGAAAATGCCGATTTTATCTATACCAAAAACTGGAGCAGTTACGCTGATTACGGGAAAATCACCAATTCGGATCCCAATTGGACCGTTACCGCCGAGAAAATGGCGCTGACAAACAACGCCAAATTCATGCACTGTTTGCCAGTAAGACGTAACGTCATAGTCACTGACGAGGTACTGGACAGTGACAATTCGATTGTCATCGAACAAGCAAACAACAGAACCTATGCAGCGCAATTGGTGTTGCAAAAAATATTAAGTCTCTCCCCGTCCCTCTCCAAGGGAAAGGAAGAAAAAAAGAAAAAGAATGGAAAATAGAAAACCATTATCAATAATAAAAATTGGAGGAAACATCATTGACGACGCTTCGGAATTAAGTCAGTTTCTCTCTGATTTTTCAAAGATTCAAGGTCATAAAATTCTCGTTCATGGGGGTGGAAAATCAGCTACCAGAACGGCAAAAAGTATTGGTCTCATTCCCCAAATGATTGACGGCCGTCGCATCACCGATGCTAACATGCTCGATGTGGTAGTCATGGTTTATGCCGGTCAAATCAACAAAAACATCGTTGCCCAACTGCAGGCCAACGATACCAATGCTATCGGTTTTTCGGGAGCTGACGGGAACTTAATCCAATCCGAAAAAAGAAACCATCCCATAATCGATTACGGATTTGTGGGCGATGTGCAAAAAGTGAACACTCCCCTATTGCAAACTTTAATTTCAAGCGGAATTGTCCCTGTATTTTGTGCCATTACGCACGATAAAAAAGGGCAATTATTGAACACCAATGCTGATACCATCGCCAGCGAATTGGCGATTGCTCTATCGGAAGTTTTTGAAGTGACGTTGAATTATTGTTTCGAAAAACCTGGCGTTTTGTACGATGCCAAGGATGATTCTTCGGTAATTGAAAAAATGAATCAAGAGTTGTATGCCAAATTAAAGAGCGAGAAAGCCATTCACTCAGGCATGATTCCGAAACTGGATAACTGTTTCAACAGCCTGTCAAAAGGTGTCCAGAAAATAAAAATTGGCCATCACAAAATGCTAAAAAACACAAACGCTATTCATACCAGCATCGAACTATAAAAGTTAGCCAAGTCCTTAAAAAAGTATACTGGCAAAACATAATAAAATATGAAAAACACAGAAACACTCACCCAGGAAGCCATCACTTTATTGAAAAATCTGATTGAAACCCCGTCTTTTTCGAGCGAAGAGGAACACACCGCGGCTTTAATCGAAAAATGGTTTGTAGTAAACGAGATTCCTTTCGAGAGAGAAAACAACAATATCTGGGCATACAACGCCACTTTTGACAAAAGCAAACCGACCTTACTATTAAATTCCCATCACGATACCGTGAGGCCAAACCAAGCCTATACAAAAGATCCTTTCAAAGCGATTGTCGAAGAAGGGAAATTATACGGTTTGGGAAGTAATGATGCGGGAGGCTGCCTAGTTTCGCTTTTGGCCACTTTTGTACATTTCTATGCTTCCGAAAACTTGCCTTATAACATTGTAATGGTGGCATCCGCAGAAGAAGAAAGCAGCGGTAAAAAAGGATTGAACAGCGTTCTCAAGAGATTGCCTGAACTGGAATGCGCCATTGTAGGCGAACCAACTTTAATGCAATTGGCCATTGCCGAAAAAGGTTTGTTGGTTCTTGATGTAAAAGTAAAAGGAACGCCAAGTCATGCGGCGCACCAGAATGATGACAATGCTATCTACAAAACAATTCCTGTTATGGAATGGTTTAAAAACTATCCATTCGAAAAAATATCCGAGCAACTAGGACTGGTGAAAATGACCGTTACCCAAATTAATGCGGGAAAACAACACAATGTGGTTCCGTCAGAATGTGATTTGGTTGTTGATATTCGTGTTAACGATTGCTATACCAACCATGAAATTTTACAAATCGTAAAAGAAAATGTCAATGCTGATGTAACGCCGCGTTCCATGAATTTGAGTTCCTCCTCCATCCCCGCTTCACATGGCCTGGTAAAGGCAGGAATTGCGCTGGGCAGAACTACTTACGGCTCTCCTACCCTTTCTGACCAATCTGTCTTGAGCTGTAAATCGCTAAAATTGGGTCCCGGAGACACTTTGCGATCGCACTCGGCTGACGAATTTATATATTTGTACGAAATAGAAGAAGGAATCCAACTGTATATCAAAATGCTCGAGGATTTTTTAAAGCAATAAAATAATTAGGAGCTATTTCCTGCTATCCGCTCTATCTTTCCCTGCTTAAAGAAAGCAGGAAAAGGATGTTGCTACTATCAGGGCTAAAGGATCTGGAAATTAAATAAACACACTATTTTAGTTTCAAACCAACAACTTGAAACTTTAAACCTGAAACAAAAAAAATATGAAACTTTGGGAAAAAGGAATACCGACAGATAAACTAATAGAACAGTTCACCGTTGGAAACGACAGGGAACTGGATTTGGTTTTGGCCAAATACGACGCATTGGGTTCGATTGCACATGCAAAAATGCTTGGGAAAATCGAGCTTCTTACAGATGCCGAAACCGTTTCACTGGTGTTGGCCTTGGAAGAAATCATAGCTGATGTCGAAAAGGGAAACTTCGTAATCGAAGATACTTTTGAAGATGTACATTCCAAAATTGAATATTTACTGACGGTAAAACTGGGAGATGCAGGGAAAAAAATCCATACTGCACGTTCAAGAAACGACCAAGTTTTAGTCGACGTCAATTTGTATTTAAAAGACGTTGTCAAAGAGCTTAAAGAGCAAGTCAAAACACTTTTTGATTTGCTTATGGAATCTGCCGAGAAATATCAAAATGTATTGTTACCTGGATATACGCATCTGCAAATTGCCATGCCATCGTCTTTCGGTATGTGGTTTTCTGCTTATGCCGAAACTTTAATTGATGACATCACGATGTTGAATGCCGCTTTGAAAATTGTAGATCAAAACCCGTTGGGTTCCGCTGCAGGTTACGGAAGCTCGTTCCCTATCAACAGGACATTCACAACGGAAGCTTTAGGTTTTGAAACCTTAAAATACAATTCGGTTGCCGCCCAAATGAGCCGTGGAAAATCCGAAAAAACACTGGCCTTTGCCATGAGTAGTGTCGCCGCTACCCTAGCTAAATTTTCTATGGACGTGTGTTTGTATATGAGCCAGAATTTTGATTTCATCGGTTTACCTGCGCATCTTACCACCGGATCGAGCATCATGCCGCACAAGAAAAATCCCGATGTATTCGAATTGATTCGTGGTAAATGCAACAAGATTCAGGCCTTGCCATACGAAATCACCTTGATCACCAATAACCTCCCGAGCGGTTACCACAGGGATTTGCAATTGTTGAAAGAAGGACTGTTTCCGGCGATTCAAAACCTGCAGGCCTGTTTGGATATCGCCATTTTCTCCATCAAAGACATCAAGGTGAAAGACAACATCCTCGCAGATAAAAAATACAATTATTTGTTTACTGTAGATACTTTAAATGAAATGGTTGTGGCTGGAATACCATTTAGGGATGCATACAAAGCCGTTGCGGAACAGCTGGAAAACGGTACTTACGAATCGCCAAAGGCAACGAAACACACCCACGAGGGAAGCATAAACAATTTGTGTTTGAATGAGATAAAAGATAAAATGAATCTTGCTTATTAAACAACAAGTCCATTTTATAAATACAACGCACTGTCACACGGTGCGTTTTTTTATTTCTTAATTTAAATCGGTAAAACGAAGAGGATACCAAATGTTAAAAAAAAGAAGGAATAATGTATATTTGATAAAAGTAATAATAAAAAAATATGGGGAGATTTGAAGAAAATGCCACAAATAGACTTTTTGAGAAAAATTTAATTGGCAAAGAGCAAATGTATCAAATCACGGCCCACCGAGATTTGAATATTTTTTCTGTTCATACCGAACTCAAACTTTTCTTATACCTCTCCGTTTTATTGTTTACTTCCGGCGTTGGTATATTAATCTATGAAAACATTGACAGCATTGGCCACATTGCCGTTCTTACTTTGTTACTAGTGGTAACTATAATTTGTTTTTATTTCAGTTTTAAAAATGCCCCAAAATTTAAAAAAAGTCAAACCAGTTTTGAAAACCCCTTATTTGACTATCTAATTCTTGCCGCACTACTTTTGAGCTGCATTTTTATAGGATATTTACAATTTCAATATACGGTATTTGGTACGCATTACGGCTTGGCCACTTTGATTCCCACAGCAATTGGATTCTTTTGCGCCTACTACTTTGACAATAAAAGCATCTTATCTATT
>NZ_DATBVQ010000168.1:0-16977 GCF_036515215.1 Flavobacterium sp. | reverse complement strand
GCTGATTTATATGTCGTCAAGCCTTTTTCCTTAAAAAAACTAGTGGACCAAGTACAAAACTTAATTCAATAATTTAGAATTTTCAAAATCATGAATTACAAAGATTTTTATGCCGAAAGTATTAAGCAACCCGAAAAATTTTGGGCTGAACAAGCAGACACAATTGATTGGTATAAAAAACCGAAAATAATTTTATCGGAAGATGAAAACGGATACCCACTTTGGTACAAAGACGGGGAATTAAACATCTGCTATTTAGCATTGGACAAACATATCCAGGATGGTTATGGAGATCAGGTCGCCATAATTTATGATTCGCCCGTAACGCAAACCGTAAAAAAATACACTTTTTCAGAAGTTAAAACTGAAGTGGCCAAACTTGCCGGGGGCATGCAATCTTTGGGACTAAAAAAAGGGGACACAGCCGTAATTTATATGCCAATGATTCCGCAGGCTGCCTTTGCGATGCTCGCTTGTGCCAGAATTGGGGTGACCCATTCGGTTGTTTTTGGCGGATTTGCGCCTCATGAATTGGCGATCAGGATTGACGACTGCAAACCCCGACTGATTATCACCGCCTCTTCCGGAATCGAGGTTGACCGTTTGATCACTTATAAACCATTGGTGGATGAAGCGATTGCACTGGCATCACACAGACCGAAAAAAGTGATTGTTTTCAGCAGGAAATTGGGTGCACGGGTTCCGTTTAAAAAATATGATGTCGATTATGATGCTTTGGTTTATGGTTCTGAGGAAGCCCCGTGTGTTCTGGTGAATACGACACATCCTTTGTATATCCTTTACACTTCAGGAACAACCGGAAAACCAAAAGGAGTAGTGCGGGATACCGGCGGTTGTGCCGTGGCCTTAAAATTTTCCATGCAACACATTTATAACGTAAAAGAAGATGAAGTTTTCTGGGCAGCCTCGGATGTAGGCTGGGTTGTTGGTCATAGTTTTATTGTTTACGGTCCTTTAATCAATAGAAACGCCACCATTATATTTGAAGGAAAACCGATAAAGACTCCTGATGCGAGCACGTTCTGGAGAGTTATTGACGAGCACAAAGTGAATGCGATGTTCACGGCTCCAACTGCCATTCGCGCCATCAAAAAGGAAGACCCTAACGGAGATTTCATAAAAAAATGCGATTTAAGCTCCTTGAAAACGCAGTTTCTTGCCGGAGAGCGTTGCGACATTGCCACATTAGAATGGTATTCAGAACACATTCCCGTTCCCGCAATAGACCATTGGTGGCAAACAGAATCGGGCTGGCCCATGATTGCCAACATGATGGGGGTTGAACAGTTGCCAGTAAAGCCAGGTTCCGTAGGCAAAGCGGTTTGCGGCTATGACATTAAAATATTTGACGAAGCAGGAACGGAAGTTGGTGCAGGCGAACAAGGATATGTGGTAATCAAATTGCCGCTGCCTCCCGGAACTTTGCTCGATTTATGGAATGACAACCCTAGATTCAAAGCCGGCTATTTGGAGCAGTTCCCTGGATATTATTTCTCCGGTGACGGTGGATATAAGGATGAGGAGGATTACATTTTCATTACCGGCAGGGTTGATGACGTAATCAACGTCGCGGGACACCGTCTTTCGACTTCAGAAATGGAAGAAATTGTATCTTCCCATCAATCGGTTGCCGAGTGCGCCGTAATCGGTATAAACGATGCGTTGAAAGGACAAGTTCCCTTGGCCTTGGTGGTCACCAAATTAAATGATCCCATCGAGCATTTTCAGTTGGAACAGGAAATCATAAAATTGGTACGGCAACAAATTGGCGCGGTTGCTTCGCTAAGAAATGTAGTCATAGTGGAGCGTCTGCCCAAAACGCGTTCGGGAAAGACCCTCAGAAAATTAATGCGCAGTATTGCCGATGGCGATGATTACCAAATTCCGTCAACTATTGATGATGAAGCTATCGTTGAAGAAATCGCTTCCGCATTGGAAAAATATGAAATTGGCACTTATAACAAAAACAACACTAACTCTATTTAAATCATAAAAACATGAGCCGTTATAAAATAAATAATCTGGAAGAATACTTTAAAGAATACAAAAAATCAGTTCGCGAGCCCAAAAAATTCTGGGACAAAATAGCGTCCGAAAACTTCACTTGGTACCAGGAATGGGACAAGGTAGTCGACTTTAACATGGCTGAAGCCGATATAAAGTGGTTTGTCGATGCAAAAGTGAACATCACCAAGAACTGCATTGACAGGCATCTCGCAAAAAAAGGAGACAAAACGGCTATCATTTTTGAGCCAAATGACCCAAGCGAAGAAGCTTTGCACATTTCCTATACTGAACTGCATCAACGTGTTTGCAAAATGGCAAACGTATTGCGCGATCAGGGCGTACAAAAAGGGGATCGTGTCTGCATTTATTTGCCCATGATTCCGGAACTGGCTATTACCACTCTGGCTTGCGCCAGAATTGGGGCCATCCATTCTGTCGTTTTTGCGGGTTTTTCTGCCTCGGCGGTAGCCACCAGAATAAATGACAGCGATTGCAAGATGGTAATCACATCGGATGGCGGATACCGTGGAAACAAAACTATCGATTTAAAAAGTATTGTTGACGAAGCCTTAGTAAACACTCCTTGCGTCGAAAAAGTACTGGTCGTAAAAAGAACCAATACCTACATAAACATGAAGGAGGGGCGTGACCAATGGTTGCAGCCTCTCTTAGAAGACGCGCTAGACAATAATGTGGCTGAAATCATGGATGCCGAAGACCCGTTGTTCATCCTTTACACTTCAGGTTCAACCGGAAAACCAAAAGGAATGGTGCATACCACGGCAGGCTACATGGTTTACACCGCCTATACGTTCAAAAATGTGTTCAGCTATGAAGAAAACGACATCTTTTGGTGTACTGCCGACATCGGTTGGATAACAGGGCATTCGTACATCTTATATGGTCCGTTACTGAACGGGGCCACAACCGTGATTTTTGAAGGGGTTCCTTCCTATCCTGATTTCAGCCGTTTTTGGGAAATCATCGTTAAGCATAAAGTAACCCAATTCTATACCGCACCGACCGCCATTCGCGCGTTGGCCAAAGAAAGTTTGGATTACGTCCAAAAATACGAGTTGGACACCTTAAAAGTAATCGGTTCTGTTGGTGAACCTATAAATGAAGAGGCTTGGCACTGGTATAATGACCATGTTGGTGGCAAGCATTGCCCGGTGGTTGACACCTGGTGGCAAACGGAAACGGGCGGTATCATGATCTCTCCAATTCCTTTTGTAACCCCCACAAAACCAACTTATGCCACCCTGCCCTTACCCGGTATTCAACCGGTTTTGATGGATGAAAAACGAAATGAAATAGACGGCAATCAAGTGGTAGGTGCCTTGTGCATTAAATATCCTTGGCCTGGAATTGCCCGAACCATTTGGGGCGACCATAAAAGATACAAAGAGACCTATTTTTCTGCCTTTCCAGGCAAATATTTCACCGGCGATGGCGCCTTACGTGATGAGGTGGGTTATTACCGAATTACAGGACGAGTGGACGATGTGGTCATCGTTTCCGGCCATAATCTGGGAACCGCTCCTATCGAAGATGCCATAAATGAACATCCGGCGGTAGCTGAGTCGGCAATTGTAGGATTCCCTCATGACATTAAAGGAAATGCTTTGTATGGCTTCGTTATTTTGAAAGAAAGCGGGGAATACAGAGACAGGGAAAATCTTAGTAAAGAGATCAACCAACAAGTTTCTAACCAAATTGGACCCATTGCCAAATTAGACAAGATACAGTTTGTCTCCGGTTTACCGAAAACGCGCTCCGGAAAAATCATGCGTAGAATACTTCGCAAAATAGCCGAGGGGGATTATTCTAATTTTGGGGATACCTCAACATTATTGAATCCGGAAATCGTAGACGAAATCAGAGACGGCAAAATTTAATTTTAGTTTTTAGTTGTAGTTGAAAGCTGCTTCCTCAGGGAAGCAGCTTTTTTCATATAAAAAAGCTGTCCTTACCAGGGACAGCTTTTTCAGAAATAAACAAAATAAACAAAACAAACTACTTTTTGACGAACTTCATCAGCTGAACTTCTCCATTATCATTATATGCTTTTACGATATACATTCCGTTACTTAAATCACTTACACTGTATTGAAAAGATGCAGTCTGATTCCCATTGAAACTCTTCAATAATTGTCCGATCATAGAGAAAATTTGGACTTTAGATGCTTCCATATTTACAGTGAAATAATTAGTTGCAGGATTTGGATACAAATAGATTCCGTCCTGTTTCTCAAAATTGGCTATTGCCAAAGAAGCAACCTTATTCCCGTAGATTCTGAATTCTCCTGGTTGTAAAGTAATTGCGGCCGATGTACTGATTACATTGATAGACGTATTATCCATCAAATTGTACCACGTTCCAGTATACGGAAATCCCGAAGGAACGTTCTGTGGTATGACATTAAAATTAGCTACAATCAACACATCTTTCAGTTGGGTTGATGCTAACCCACTGTTCGTAATTTTAATATTCGGAAATAACGAGCTGGAATTATTGATTGTTACGGTTCCTGAAAACACAGGTTCCATTGTTTTCATAGTAATCATTTTCGCCCAATCATCGTAAATTTTGCTTCTGTTGGCATCCCCAAGCCAATTGCTGGTCCATTGCGGTTGTGGTTTGGTGTCCAGTTTACAATCCCCAGAAATGGCATCCGAAGAGGTGTTTACCGAACCGTTGTTGCAAGAAAAAATGGATAAATTCCAACCGAGCTCTCCAAACTGCCAAATCATTTTTGGTCCTGGAACCAACAAAGAAACAGCTCCCAAAGCTGACATTCTGGACAACGCAACGTTCAATGTTCTTACATTATGGTCAGCAGTTGTATTGTTTCCAGATTGTAAATTATTATACATCAGGCGCTCCTCGTCATGACTCTCAGCATATCCCATCAATCGGTGAGCAGTAAATCCTCGGCTTGACGAACTCATTCTTGAAATATTACCTGCATACCCTTTTGTAAGGTTGTTATAATCATGAGTCATAATTCCCCACATCATCACTCCTTTACTTGGCGTTTCATTCAATCTGTAATTAGCCCATTGTTGCTCTTCATCATTACCACCTAAATGTTCGAAAATAACGTAATGATTGGGATCTAAACTCCAAGAATAATCTGCATATTTTTTCAATACATCTACTCTATCTTGTTGTTTGCTACCCGTACAGTTTTCTTGACCACCTGCTACGTTCGCTGGGCAATTTTGCGTGAACCCTTTGGTTAAATCCCAACGGAAACCATCAATTTTATATTCTTCAACCCATTGTTTAATGACACGTTGCACATAGTTTTGTGTTCTTGGCTGTTGGTGATTAAAATCTTCGCCAACACTATAACTGTGCATTGCTGTTGTATTAAAATAAGGATTTTCTGTTGAAGGAGGACCCCATCCATCGCCGTCAGGATCATTCATCCACATACGAAGCATTGGATTTCTTCCAAAAGCATGATTTAATGCAACATCAAGAATAACGGCAATTCCGTTCTGATGGCACAGATCAATAAACTCTTTTAATTTATCTGAAGTACCGTAGAATTTATCCAATGCCATGTGAAAAGAGGTGTTGTATCCCCAACTTTCATTCCCTTCATATTCCATTACAGGCATTAACTCAATCGCATTTATTTTCAAGTTTTTGAAATAATCAATTTTATTAATTAAGTCCTGATAGCTTCTGTTGGCGTCAAAATCACGCACTAACAATTCATAAACAACCAGTTTTTCTTTCTCTGGTTTAATAAAGTTAGTGGTTGCGGCACTCCAAGCATATGGAGTCTGGCCCGTTTGCAATACCGTCACTTCCCGTTGTTGACCTGCAGGATATGCAGGCAAATCTGGATAGGAGACTGCTGGAATATAAGGGTCATCGTCTGGCGACAATACCAAAGTGGAATAGGGATCAGCCGTTTTTACCATGGAAGGTGTTCCCGCTATTGGTGTTGCATCAACTACCCAATATTGGTACGTATAATTTGTACCCGATGTCAACCCGGTTAATTCCAGCCAAAATTTGCCCGAGCTCGGGTCTTTTTTCATGGCATATGTCGAATTCGGCTGCCAGCCGTTGAAACTCCCGGCTACATAAACAAAATCCTTTAACGGAGCGTCTAAAACCAAGATGGCTTTAGAAACATCGGCTGAATTATAATTGATACCGTCCAATAATCCCGAAGACATTGCTGCCGAGATTGTCCCTGGGTTAAGAAGCACACTGAACCTTTTACTAACTGTAGTTGTGCCTTGAGTAACGACAAGTTCATAATTTTGATTGGCCGTTATATTCGTGTGGTTAAAACTGTAATTCGAAGTGCCGGCAATTGCGTTAATACTAATACCATTAGCTTTTAAATTGTAACTCGCATTCCCTCCCGTGTTATTTGCCGCAATACTTAGATTTCCCCCTGATGCAATGATCGTTGAACTGTTTTCTGCTGGTGAAGTCAGACTAACTTGAAAAGCGCCGACATTGAAAAAAGTATCTGCAGTCTGCACATTCCCGGCAGCATTTCTTAATACCACACAAATTTCGGTGATTGAACTCGAAGTTGGGACACCAAAATAAGTATATAAATCGGGAGTTAAATCCAGTTTATAGGTCGTCCCAGAAACCAAAGTTAATGCCGGTTGTGTTGTATTGTTTCCCCAAGTTCCCCTCACGTTTGACCATCTTGTCCCATTAACGGTCAAGCCAATATGTGCATATATCGTACCCGTATATGCAGCTAGTGGCGTACCCGTTTTGTTAAAATTAAGCGTAACGACACCACTTGCAATTGCAGGTGATGGAGTAGTGGTAAATTGAGCAAACCCAAAAGATGATATTAGTAAAAATAATAAGGTAATTTTTTTCATAACATTTATTTATAAAAAAAGGGCCATCCATAAGATAGCCCTTTCAATTTTAAAAAAATTATTAGTTTAATGTGATCGTTTTAGCAACGGTATCAATTTTGAAAAGTCTAACTGCAGTTGGTCCAGTATACTTAAAATTACTGTCTCCATCTCCTGCATTTTCTAATTCTGGTGATATAGTGTATCCTGCAGCAACGTAAAAAGGGAAATTATTACTAGAACCCCAGTTCCCATCATCTGTTCCATCATTGCCTAAAAACACCCTGAACGCTTCTCCTGAAGTTAATGTAACAGGCACTTCGTAAATACCATTATTTATCAAACCTAATTCTGTTTCATTTTCACCAGACCAAGACCAACCACCTGGAGTCGCCGCTCCTACTAACCAAAAAGAACTTGCAGCTGTCTCCCCTTGCACTACTGTGATAGTTTTTGAGTTTTCATCAATCTTTACACGATGAATTCCCGGAGTTCCCGTAAACTTAAAGTTTGAATCACCGTCAAGCGCATTTTCTAAATTTGAACTTATTTTATAACCTCCGTCAACATACCATGGGTAGTTTCTGCCGGAACCCCAATCATCTTTTGTTGTAAAAAATCTAAATGTGTCATTTATTAAGTCTGCAGAAGAAACTAAAACATTGTCATTACACACCAAAGTTAAAGGCGTACTCCAACCCCAACCTGCAGATACAATCCCAGCGCCCACAGCATATTGATTTGGACAATTATTTGCTACAGCAGGAGCATAAGCATTAACCAAAATAGTCAATGGAATTGTTGAAATCATTGTTTCCGCACCTGATAGGCTTGAAACCACTTTTACATCAAAAGAACTAGCCTCTCCTGTAATTGCCCCTAAAGAAAGAACAGCATCGTTTAAAGTTTTTACACTAACTTCAAGTTGTGTGGCACCAGCAGTACCGCCTAATTCGATTGCATTCGTAAAGTCACCATCTTTTACATCAATCATCAGTTTATATCCTATCTCTACATCTCCGCCATATGTTGCAGCGGACCAAACAAAGCGTTCGGCAACATTATTTGCATTCTCTTCCACTAAAGTGTATAATTTATCATTTTCTGGTGCAACTAATTCAGGAGTGTCTATTCCTTGAATTACTGGTCTGTCTTGCACATCTTCTACGCTACAAGACAAAGCAAGTATAGCATATAAAGCAACTATTGATTTAGTTATAATTTTCATTTTTATCGAGTTTTAATATTATTAATATCCAGGGTTTTGTTGTAATTTACTATTTGATGACAGGGCATTTGCAGGAATAGGGAATAAATCTCTGAAAGATTGTGTTGGCGCTCCACCAGAAACACCACCTTTCCAAGGCCATAAATAAATACCACCCGTGAATTTTCCGAAACGAATCAAATCCGTTCTTCTGTGTCCTTCCCAGTGTAGTTCTCTAGCTCTCTCGTCCAAAATGAAATCTAAGCCTGTGGCATCCGCGGTAAGAGTCGGAACTGTTGCTGCATTTGCTCTCGTTCTTAAATCGTTCACATATGTCGTGGCTGTTCCAAGATTCCCTCCCTCGCCTCTTACTGCGCATTCTGCATACATTAAATATGCATCTGCCAAACGGAAAATAGGAAAATCAGAGTCAGAGAAATTCCCTGCTTTATCTGAACCTTGAACTCCATCCACGGTTACGTTTCTAAATTTTTGAACTGCATATCCGTCGGTGAAAGTACCTATGTTTGTGATTTCTTTGCTTTGACCATCCGTGTAGAATTGTCCGCGAGTGTCCGTTGTGTTTGCGTCAAATTTATCCACAAATGCAGATGTGGTTCTGATACCTGCCCAACCTCCATTGATTCCAAATTCAGCCGCTGGCATACTTCCACCTACCGGAGCATGCGTCAAGAAAGTCGTTCCGCCATAGGTTTGTGTATGAAGTCCATCAAACGCAATAGTGAAAATGAATTCGTTTTGGGCTCCATTTCTATCATTGTCGGCAAAAAATAATTGGTTGTAATTGGTATGCAATGTACGACCTGATTCATTAATCACTTTAGTGAGTAAATCAGAAGCCGCTGCATATTTATTCGTATTCACATACACTTGTGAGTTCATATACAATTTAGCTTGAAGCATCCAGGCTGCGGCTCTGTCTACACGATAAGCTACATTTGTTTTTGGGTCTTTCAATAGAGGCGTAATTGCAGTCAATTCTTCATCAACAAATTTGTACAATTCCGCTCTAGTGGCGTAATCCGGGTAAAAGAAAGTGGTTGGAGAATCTTCTTCCACCTTCGAACCACCCCCAAAAGTATCGATCAAATGCCAGTATGTCATCGCTCTCAGGAAACGAGCCTCAGCTCTATAAGTGGCGATTTCCGCTTTTAAAGCAGCATCTACTCCTCTAGCGGCCAATTTATCATCGGTAGTTTGTCTTAAAAACTCATTGCAGTTCACTATTTGAAAAGAAAAACGCGCAAATGTAGCTGTTATAAAACGGTCTAATGAGGTCCACTTTTGTGCATGAAGGTCTTTGATTGTTCCGTCATTCCAAGCAATAACCGCCTCATCAGTAGTTAATTCTTGCATTAACCAAAACCCTCTAATGTATTGGCTTTCCCCTTCATCTATTCCTGAAATATCTGGTGTTCCTGAAGGGCCTGATTGTCCAGAAGTGGCAAATCCTGCATATAATTTAGCCAAATTTTGTTTATAGGATTCAGGAGTGCTAAAAAATTGCTCTCCAGGAATAGCATTGGTGCTTTCTGGTGCTTGGTCTAAATCGTTTGTACACGAAGGAAATAACATCCCCAACAGTAACAAAGAAATTCCCAATAATTTTATTTGTGTCTTTTTCATTTTTCTTGTTATTTGCATTAGAAATTAACGTTTAAACCTAACGTGAAAGTAATTGGTCTTGGGTATAAGTTATTATCAATACCACCTGAAATTTCAGGATCTAATCCGCTATAATCCGTAATCAACAATACGTTTTGAGCCGCTAAAGTCAATTTAACTAAAGAAGTTGAATTTGGTTTTTGATTAAAAGTATAACCCACGCTTACATTGTCCAATCGCACGAATGAAGCGTCTTGAATATAATAGTCTGATTCGTATCTTTTTGAATCTTGCGAAGCAAATCCTGTTTCTAAAACATTAGCAACACCATTAGACAAATCAGTATCTCTCAACAAAATGTTCTGGAAAGATCCATTATTAGAATCAACATTGTTATAGTTAAAATTACCCCATGAACCTCTCCAGTTCATAGCCATGTCAAAGTTTTTGTAGGTCACGCTTGTATTGAAACCGTAAAAAACATCGGCAGCAGGCTTGTGAAAACGATATTTATCCTGTTCGTTTACAATTCCGTCTTTATTTCTGTCGATAAATACTCCGTCAATTGGTTTCGCGTCAGCACCGTATGCTTGCTCGTAAACATAAAACGAACTTGGAGAATAACCTACCTGATGATTTTGGATAGTATTTCCCGTTGCACCGGCATAACCACCTACATTAATACCAGGAGTATTGTCCTGTGTTGTAGTCAATTTAGTGATTTTTGAATCTTGGAAGGTAACGTTTCCGCCTACTCTCCATTCCACATCATTTGTACGAACCGGTATTACTTCAGCAGATAACTCAATTCCTTTATTCTCAATTGTTCCAATGTTATAATTGTCATAATTTGAGAATCCAAAGAAAGATGGGTTTTGAGTGTACAACAATAAATCCTTAGTAGTTCTTCTGTATAAATCAACAGTACCATTGATTCTATTGTTAGCGAATCCGTAATCCAAACCTACATTCTCAGTAGTTGTCTCTTCCCACTTCAAATTACTGTTGTAAGGTTGTGGTCTGTAGGTATTGTAAAACGTATCCCCAAATTGATACTGAGCAGTACTGTTTGAGATCAAGTACAATGGAATAGACGGATAACTAACACCAATATCCTGTTGTCCTGTAATACCCCATCCACCTCTAAGCTTCAAAGTAGAGATGCCGGTAACATCTTTTAAGAAATTTTCTTCATTTAATTTCCATGCGACAGCAACAGCAGGGAAATCAGCCCAACGATTTGTCTCAGTAAATCTGGAGGTTCCATCACGTCTGTAAGACAATGTCAATAAATATTTGTCAGCAATAGAAATGTTAGTTCTTGCGAAAAAAGACTGAAGATTTACACGAGAAGGAACTGGCACCCCTTCAACGGTAACATCATTTTCAAAATTATATGAAGAACCATTATTATTATCTCTGAAATCTTGATAAGAATACCCAGCTGTAAGATCTAACTGCGTATCGATAGACTCTATTTTTTTATTGTAGTTCAAATACAAATCCATCAACTTATTAAATCTTGAACCTGTATTCTCATAAGTATTGTTAAACCCAGAACCAGCAACTCCATTTAAATAGTTAGCATCAGTGTTTCCATAAGACCTACCGCTTAACTGATCATAACCAAAATTAGCCACTGCTTTCAGTTCCGGCAAGAAATGCATCTTGTATTCCGTTTGAATATTTCCAATACTTCTGTAAGAAGTTCCAAAGTTATTTTGTTGCTCAATTAATGATACTGGATTTCTACCCGCCAATTGATTAATTTCCGTTGGTGATTTGTACCATTGAAAATAAGTTCCATCATCATTTTTAACCGGTTGAGTTGGATCAAAAGAGATTGCCGACCCAATAGCCCCACGGTTACTGTAATTACTTTTTATCAACGAAGTATTGTTGTTCAATTCAATTTTCAAATGATTGTCCAAGAAGTTTCCTGTTACACCTGCAGAAAGCGTAGTTCTTTCCATATTATCTCTTTTCAAGATACCGTTCAAATTAGCATATCCTACGGATGCTCTGTATACCACGTTATCCTGACCTCCACTTAAAGAAACGTTATGGTCCGTACCAATTGCCGTTCTATAAATTTCATTCTGCCAGTCAGTATCAGCCGGTCCAACTAAAGCTTGTTGAGCAGCAGTACCGTTAGCAGTTATAAAATCTCTAAATTGTGTAGGTGTCAAAGCATCAACTTTATCAACAATTTCAGAAACCTGAAGGTTTGCATTGTAATTGATCTGCATATCACCGGCTTTTCCTTTTTTGGTTGTAATGATAATTACACCGTTAGAGGCACGAGATCCGTAAATCGCTGTTGCCGAAGCATCTTTCAATACGGCAATAGATTCAATATTGTTTTGATTGATTGTCGATAATGGATTTCTTCCTCCATTAATACCACCCGCCGCAACTGGAACACCGTCAATAACATATAGAGGGTCATTGTTAGCAGACAAAGAAGAACCGCTTCTGATTCTAATGGTAGCGCCTTCACCTGGAGAACCACCTCCATTAATGATTTGTAAACCAGCCACTTTTCCTTGAATCATCTGATCGGCAGAAGTTACCGGCCCTTTGTTAAAATCTTTTGTTGTCAATATTGTCACTGCCCCAGTGGCATCTTTCTTCTTCACAGTACCGTAACCTACTTGTATAACAATCTCTTTAAGTTGATTTGCATCTTCTCCTAAAGAAACAGTTACCGATTGTTGTCCGTTGTAGTTAATAACCGAATCTTTGTATCCAATAAAAGAAAAAACGACATTATCCCCTTTCTTTACATTCGACAATTGGAATTTCCCGTCAAAATCTGTCGAAACGCCATTTGTTGTTCCCTGTACATTTACATTTACTCCTGGAATTGGCTGCCCCGATACATTATCAAGAACAGTCCCCCTAAGAGTATTCTGAGCCAGAATACTAAAAGGCAGTAGCAGTAATAAAAATAACAACTTTTTATAAATTGTTTTCATACTTTTTGTTTAAATTAATTTGTTTTTAGTGAATTTTACTCTTACTTCGAATGTTAAATTTATGTAAATATTAACGTCCCCGACAAACACACTTCTTAATTGAGTTACGAAAACGTAATAGTGTTGAAAACTTTCTTGTTTCTGTAAATTTTTAAGGGATAAATTGCCATAAGTAAAAACAAATTCTATCTTTATTACGAAAATAATTTTTACCAATATTACAATTATGAAAAGGAAAGTAACGCTTAAACAAATCGCCAAAGAACTTGATGTTTCCATTTCAACAGTATCAAAATCGCTCCGAAACAGTTCAGAAATCGGCGAGGAAACTAGGCTGAAAGTTCAGGCGTTTGCCAAATTCTACAATTACAAACCAAACAATATCGCCCTTAGTTTAAAGAACCGAAAAACAAAAACAATCGGGATCATTATCCCGGAAATCGTGCACTACTTTTTCTCCACTGTCATCAATGGAATCGAGCAGGTTGCCAATGAAAACGGATATAGCGTCATCATTTGCCTGTCAGACGACTCCTTTGACAAAGAGGTGCTTAACATGGAAATGCTGGCAAATGGCAGTATCGACGGTTTCATCATGTCACTATCAAAAGAAACGCAGTTCAAACGCGATTTCCATCATATTACAGAGGTCATAGATCAAGGAATGCCCGTGGTGATGTTTGACAGGGTAACCAATGAAATCCTGTGCGACAAGGTAATAATTGACGACAAACAAGCCGCCTATGAAGCTGTACAAAGCCTAATTGACAAAGGGAAAAAGAAAATCGCACTCGTCACCACCGTTGATTATGTAAGCGTGGGCAAACTCCGAACCGATGGCTACATAAAAGCATTACTGGACAACGACATCCCTTTTGACGAAAATCTAATCATCAAAATCGAGGACGTTGACACTTGCGAAATAATAATCGGAAAATTGCTCGAAGACAAGGCCATCGATGCCGTTTTTGCGGTAAACGAACTTTTTGCGGTGACCATAATCAAAACCGCCAACAGAATAGGACTGAATGTGCCGAAAGATCTGGCCGTAATAGCCTTCACCGATGGGATCATTTCAAAATATTCCACTCCCACTATCACCACAGTGAGTCAAAGCGGAATAAAAATGGGGAATAAAGCCGCAAAAATGCTGATTGACCGCTTGGAATCAGAACACGAGGACGAAGAGGAAGAAAATTATACAACTGAAGTGATTGAAACTCATTTGATCGAAAGGGAGTCCACAAATTAATCCCTTTGCGTCCCTTTCCAATAATTAGTGTTAAGACCGGTTTTTGGCCGGTAATTTAAAACTTAAAATAAGATATTGTTTACTAAATAATATCGACAGCGGCCATTGAACACTAAAAAATGCAACCGCTAATACTGATAATACTGTACTTAATTCATTACTACAACCTTGTAGTAAAAAATGTTTCCCATTATTTGTTTCCAAAAATAAAAACTGTGAAATAAATTTTTATATTTACCCTATCAAAACTTTTACTTTTACTTCGAAAAACAAGTAGGTTTTGATAAGCATAGCGCTTATCGTATTAATTTTTTAAATTACGATAATGGAAAAGCGTAAATTAAGTTTCTGGCAAATTTGGAACATGAGTTTCGGATTTCTGGGGATTCAAATGGGTTTTGCCTTGCAGAACTCGAATGTCAGCAGGATTTTTCAAACATTAGGCGCTAATATCGACGACATCCCCATTTTATGGGTTGCCGCCCCTATGACCGGTTTGATTATTCAACCAATTATTGGCTATTTTTCCGATAGGACCTGGACAAAATTAGGCCGAAGAAAACCTTATTTTTTGGCTGGTGCCATTTTAGCTTCGGCAGCCCTTTTTGCAATGCCAAATTCTCCGGTGCTATGGATTGCCGCCGGAATGCTTTGGATTATGGATGCTTCCATCAACGTTTCAATGGAACCGTTTCGCGCTTTCGTTGGAGATAACCTTCCGGAAAAACAGCGCACGATGGGATTTGCCATGCAAAGTTTTTTCATCGGTATTGGAGCCTATTTTGCGTCAAAGCTGCCCTTGATCTTTACTCATTTAGGGGTCGAAAACACAGCTCCTCTTGGCATCATTCCCGATTCGGTGAAGTACTCGTTTTATTTTGGCGGAATTGTATTTATCGCAACTGTGCTTTGGACGGTTATAACTTCAAAAGAATATTCTCCCGAAGAACTGGCCGCTTTTGAAAAACACAAAAAAGACACTTATATAAAAGAAGAACATTCCGCAGATTGGTTTGCATCTAATGCAAAGTCACATTTGACAAAGGGATTCCTCTTTTTACTTGTTAGCGTCTTATTTTCTTTCGCCATCTATCATTTTGATTTAAAGAAAGATTTATACGTCTTGTCTCTCGGACTTATCGGTTTGGGCGGATTGGCAATGCTGATTTCCGGATTAATGCAGAAAGCAAACAATACCGAAAATGGATTCGTAACTATTATGAATGATTTTCAGTTTATGCCAAAAATCATGAAACAATTGGCTTGGGTACAGTTCTTTTCTTGGTTCGCGCTTTTTTCGATGTGGATTTACACCACTCTTGCTGTTACCCAACATATTTACGGTACGACAGACACCACATCTGAGGCTTATAATACCGGTGCAAATCAAGTAGGTGAAATGTTTGCCAATTACAATCTGATTGCAGCGATCGCCTCTTTTTTACTGCCGCTATTAGCAAAATATACCAGCCGAAAATTCACCCATTTTGCCGCGCTAGTTTGTGGAGGACTTGGCCTTATATCCGTTTATTTCATAAGCGAACCAACGGTATTCACCATGGAATGGCTTCCTATGATTGGTGTTGGAATCGCCTGGGCAAGTATTTTATCAATTCCTTATGCCATGCTGTCCGGCTCACTGCCGTCTGACAAAATGGGATATTATATGGGAGTTTTCAACTTCTTTATAGTAATTCCACAACTGGTAGCCGCATCGATTTTAGGATTTTTAGTTTCTAAATTTTTTGACAATGAACCTATATATGCACTTTTGATTGGTGGCGCATCAATGATTCTAGCCGGAATTATTGCGCTTACCATTAATGACGAATCAAAAATTATAATAAATGACTAAAAAAGCATTCATCTTCGACCTCGACGGAGTAATAGTAGATACTGCCAGATACCATTATTTAGCCTGGCAAAAAATAGCAAAAGAGCTAAACATAAATTTCACGCTGGAACACAATGAACTTCTAAAAGGGGTAAGCCGCGTGCGTTCCCTTGACATCATTTTAGAATTAGGAAACGTAGAAGCTTCGCAGGAAGACAAAAACAAATGGCTGATTCAAAAAAATGAGGAATACCTATCCTATTTAGTGGACATGGATCAAAGCGAAATTTTACCTGGAGTTATACCGGTCTTGAAATACCTGAAAGAAAAAAACCAAGCTATCGCTTTGGGGTCGGCAAGTAAAAATGCAAGACCCATCTTGGAGAAAACCGGTATCATCTATTATTTCGATGTTATCGTTGATGGAAACGACGTAACCAATGCAAAACCGGATCCTGAGGTTTTCTTGATTGCCGCTAAACTATTAGGAGCAAAACCGGAAGACGCCATCGTTTTTGAAGATTCTGTTGCGGGAGTGCAAGCGGCCAATATCGGAAATATGACAAGCATCGGAATTGGCGAAGAAAAAACACTTCATGAAGCAAAATATATTTTTGAAGATTTCACCCACATCGACCTGAGTTTCATTGAAGGATTAATAAATAAAAAGGCAGAATAAAAAGAAACAAGAATCAAGAGGTTTAACATCTTCAAACCTCCGAACCTTAGGCTTTTTAAACTTTAAACAAAAGAAAAGAATGAACCAAGATTATATAAAACCAGACAATTGGTCCATCATTGAAGAGGGATTTGATGCAGAGAGCGTAAAGTCCTCCGAAAGTCTATTTAGCATCGGAAACGGCGCTATGGGACAGCGTGCGAACTTTGAAGAAAACTACACCGGAAAAACTTTTCAAGGAAGTTATATTGCAGGAATCTATTACCCGGACAAAACTAAAGTGGGTTGGTGGAAAAATGGATACCCTGAATATTTCGCAAAAGTTTTAAATGCACCAAACTGGATTGGGATTGACATTGAAATTAACGGGGAGAATTTTGACCTGAATTCTTGTGCTGAAGTGACAGACTTCCGTCGTGAATTGAACATGAAAGAAGGCTGGTACAGCCGTTCTTTTAAAGCGAAACTAAAAAATGGAACAGAAATCGCGGTTAATGTTATCCGTTTCCTTTCGATAAC
>NZ_DATBVQ010000167.1:0-9168 GCF_036515215.1 Flavobacterium sp. | reverse complement strand
GCATCATGCAAATCCTGCATCACATAATCTAAATTCTTAGGCGTTTTCTTTTTAAGCTTATCGAAATACTTTTTGTTTTCTATATGCTTATCTTTGGCAAGTTTTCCAAGATCGTTTAAGGATGGTTTCAAGCTTAAATTTTAAAATTGATATCCGCAAAAATAAACTTTCTAACCCAAACAGTAAACTTTAAACTAAATAAATGAAAGACCTTTTTGGCAAAGCCATCCTCGATTTTCAAACGAATAATTCCCCTGAAGATTTAATTACCGAAACGACCATTTCCGAGGAAGATCAAATGAGTGTCGCTTATTTGTTTCGTTCCTATAATGAAATGCCCAATATGGAACAGAAAGCACTTCAACTCGCCAAAGGCAGAGTACTGGACGTAGGTTGTGGCGCGGGAAGTCACAGTTTGACTTTGCAAAACGAAAGAAATCTAGAAGTAACAGCTATAGATATTTCTCCAAATGCAATACAGGCATGTACATTACGCGGAATAAAAGACGCCCGAGTGCAAGACGTAATGACGTTAGAAAACGAAAAGTATGATACCATTTTATTATTAATGAATGGAGCGGGCATGTGTGGAAAATTAAAGAACATTCCGAATTTCCTTATAAAACTTAAATCCTTGTTGAATCCGGGAGGACAAATTCTGCTCGACAGCTCGGATATAATCTATATGTTTGACGACGATGAAGATGGCGGAAAATGGATTCCGTCCGATAATGCGTACTACGGTGAAGTTGTTTTCAACATAACATACAAAGGAGAAAAAGAAAAACCTTTTGACTGGATGTATATTGATTACAATACGCTTCAAAATGCGGCTTTCGCCAATGGTCTAAAATCTGAATTGATCCTGGAAGGGGAGCACTATGACTATTTGGCCAAACTTTCGATATAAAAAAGAATTTACAGATTAACATTGATTTAAGAAAAACAACACCGAAAATTTGACCATTACTGCCCCAAAAATTCAAAAGGGAAAAATAATTGTAAAAGTGGTCAACTTGTTTTGCCATTTGTAATGTTAATGAAAGCTGGTAAATTGCCTTCAAAATCAAGCAATGTATGCATCTTTACAGCTCGTTTGGCTTGTATGTATTTTGCCCAATCAAATAGACTTAAACATAGACTGATTGTCGTGGAGTCCAGCATGAATATTTTCAACTTAATTTTGAATTTTGCCTGTTTGAACTTGGAGAGATCTAATTTTGAACTTATTTTAGAAAACAAAAATCTATTTGCAATAGAAGAGAGCTTTTTTTGTTGTACAACTGAAAGTTAATTTGAGACTAGAAAAATCATTCTCTTTTTTATGTTTATTTTTAAATGCTTAAGACGCCATTGATTTTATGGATATAAATTTCACGGAGTTTATTCTATTCAATGCATCAACGCTTACAACAACGATGACTACCCAACTAAAAAAAATACCATAAGTCAGTATTATTAAGTCATCAATGATTAACTTTACTATATGATGGGTATTTCATGCCCGAACACCTATACCGTCAATTAAAACAAGTAAGTTATGAAGATTCTTGTTCCAACTGATTTCTCCAAAACAGCTGATAATGCATTGCAGTATGCTATTAAGTTTTTTAACAAACCGGATAGTACTTTTATATTGTATCATTCTTTTATGCCATTCGAGAGCGGATTTTACAGTCACAAAAAAAGTGAAGAGGAGAACAACCGTGAAGAATCTGAACTGAAAAACACGTTAAAGCAAATAGCACATAACTTCTCATTGAAAAACGTAAAGGCGGATATAGAAATATTTGTGGACCGAGGAATAGGAGAAAGCAATATTCTCAGATACGCAAGGGATCACAAAATCGAACTGATTGTAATGGGAACAACCGGAGCAACCGGATTAAAAGAAAAACTGGTAGGTACTGTAACAGCAAATGTAATGAACAAGTCCGACTGCCCGGTCATTGGTATTCCGGAAAAGTACAAACCTGGTTCCCTGAGGAAAATTGCTTTTTGCAGCAATTACCAATTGAATGACATTGGAGCATTAAAATACCTGATTCACTTATCAAAAAACTTGCAGGTTGAAATACAGATATGGCATTTTCATAAAAAAGCAACTGGACCGGACGGTGAAAACAATTTATCATTGGAATACAAGACTCTGATCGAAAAATTTTTCGGTAACAAAAAATTTACATTCCATTTTCCGCACACTGATAATATTCAGGATGCGTTTGACAAACTTTCAGGAAGAAAGGAACTGGATATGATTGCCTTGATAACGCACAAGAGAAAAGGTTTTTTTAATTCTCTTTTAGATAGCAGTTTAACCAAAAGAGTTGCCTATCATACGAAAGTACCATTATTGGCGATTCCTTCAGAGCTAAACGGTTAATGTTTTTGAGTAAGTTAACTATAAATGCTTGTTCACAGAACTCATGAGCTTATTTCCATCCATATTCGATTTTATCTTGTGTTCTGCACTAATTGTTTATGCAGGAACAATACTTTCTTCCTATGGCGACCGGATTGCCAGACTTACCGGATTAAGCAATGCGTGGATTGGATTGATATTGATGGCATTGGTTACCTCTTTAGCCGAGTTGATTATTTAAATCAGTGCGGTAACAATTGTTAAAGCCCCAATTTTAGCAGCCAGAGATGTTTTAAGTAGTTGTGTTTTTAATCTACTTATTCTTTCTGTTTTAGATACCCGAATAAGGCGACCTCTTTTTCAGTCGTTTAATCCAGTCCTATTGTGGTATCAATTTTTGGACTTCTGTTTAAACCCCAAAAAAAGGGTATAGCTGTTGGGTCTTGACACTTTAATTATTGTTATTCTATATTCGGCACTTATCACTTATCTATTAAAAGGTAGCAGATGAAAAAGGTATTTATATTATCCACACTCCTGTTAACAGGGCTAGTTCTTTCACAAGTACTTCCAGTTGTTGTTGATAATTACAGTAGCTTGAATATCTATATTAAAATGTGCACGATTATTTGTCTTGCCTTTATTATGATTCATGTTGGATATGAGTTCGAAATTCGTAAAGACAAAATAAAGGACTACGGCTATGATTACCTTATCGCTTTTTCTGCCGCAACGCTACCATGGATTTTTGTCACCATCTATTTTGTTTACGCATTAACTCCCGATTCATTCCGTTCTGGTGAAACATGGATTAACTCGTTACTTATTGCACGATTTGCTTCCCCTACTTCAGCTGGGGTTCTGTTTTCTATGCTGACTGCTGCGGGCTTGGCCTCCACTTGGATGTTTAAAAAGACTCGAGTCCTAGCCATATTTGACGACCTTGATACTGTTATCCTAATGATTCCCCTCCAAATGCTCATAATAGGATTTAAGTTTGAGTTACTTTTTGTAATGGTTATAATGATTGTTCAAGTTCTGTTCGCGTGGAGACACTTTAATTCACTACAACTGTCAATACGCTGGAAAAATGTATTGTTTTATGCCGTAATTATTTCGGGGACAGCAGAGATTATTTATTACTTAAGTAAAGCAATGTACGAAACTGTAGGGGTGCATATTGAAGTTTTATTGCCTGCTTTCATCTTAGGTTCCATGATTTCAAAGAAACATAACTATATCAGGTCACATGAAAATAATCAAGGAGAAGATATACTCGAACAAAAAAAAGAAAAAACAGTTTCTTATATTGTTTCTGCTGTTTTTATGTTGTTTGTCGGGTTATCAATGCCTCCTCTAGAAGGTTTTTCAGGTAGTGATTTAAAAACCCAGCATTTTGAAATTGTTGATGCAGCTCTTAAAGGAAATGAAGTTTTAAATTTAAATCCCGAACAAACTTTAAATTGGGAAACCATTATTTTTCATGTACTTATAGTAACATTATTATCTAATATAGGAAAAATGGTTCCGGCTTTTGTATATCGCAGAGAAGCATCCTGGCGTGAACGACTTGCTGTTGCAATAGCTATGTTTCCTCGAGGAGAAGTAGGCGCTGGTGTCTTAATCATTTCCATGTCTTATGGAATTGGAGGACCCATTGTTACAATAGCGATGCTTTCATTGGCCCTAAACTTACTTCTAACAGGATTATTTATAATGCTAGTGAAATCGTTGCTTAAAAATGTTCCCAATACTCAGATTTAATTTAGTAAAGTATTATATGCTACACACAACTATTTTGCGTCAGACGGGCTAACGTGCAATTTGAAGTATTGTGCAAAATTAAAACTGTGTTCTGAAACTAGTCCGAACACAAAGGCAAAAACGTCAGTGCTGAGTCAGTTATCGGTGCAGTGTTTGCTTCTAACACAAAATAATTTTAACTAGTTAATAGTTTTAGTTAATACGCGCAAATACAACACAATAAATAAACGAGAAATGAACTGGATAAGCAAGTTTATATTGGAACAAAAAGCGTTGCAACTTGCCAAGGGGAAAGTTTTAGATGTAGGATGCGGAGCGGGAAGCCATAGCTTGTATTTACAAAACGAAAGTAACTTAGAGGCAACAGCAATCGATATTTCTTAGAATGCAATTCAGGCATGTACACTTCGCGGAATAAAAGACGCAAGAGTTCAAAATATGATGACTTTAGAAAACAACAAACACGATACTATTTTATCATTTATGAATGGAGCGGGTATATGCAGAAAACTAAAGAACATCATGAATTTTCTTATAAAGCTTAAATCTCTATTGAAGTCGGGAGGACAAATTCTACTGCACAGTTCGGATATCACCTGCATCTTTGACAACGATGAAGACGGCGGAAAGTGGGTTCTCTTTGATAACGCATATTATGGTCGAAGTTATTTTCAACATTGCGTACAAAGGTGAAAAAGAAAAACAATTTGACTGGATGTATATTAATTACAACACACTTCAAAATACAGCTTTCGCCAATGAATTAAAATCGGAACTGATTTTTGAAGGAGAGCCCTATGATTATTTGGCCAAGCTTTCGATATCAAAAAACAAAAAATTACAGACACTATCTTCTAAAGCATAAAAAAACCAAACAACAGTCGTTGTTTGGTTTTTTGATTTATTACTACTCCCATTAAGGTATATTCAGATATTTATGTGTTTGTAGCGACACTCTCCATTTCGGATTGTTCATCACATAGTCAACGATTAGCGGAGTCATTTCCTCCTTCTTGCTCCATTCAGGCTGAAGAAACAATATCGCGTTATCGTTTACTAATTCCGCTTGCTCCTCTGCAAAAATAAAATCATGCTTATTATAGATAATGACTTTCAATTCATGTGCGTTGTCATAAACAGTTTCCGTTGGAAGTTTATTTTTCTTTGGCGAAAGGCAAATCCAATCCCAAGTTCCGGTCAATGGATAAGCACCTGACGTTTCTATATGCACCTTTCTGTTATTGTCTTTAAGCATTTGTGTAAGCGGAGTCATATCCCACATTAATGGCTCTCCTCCTGTAACGACAACCGTCTCTGCATATTTACTTGCGTTAGCTACGATTAAATCAACACTTGTAGGCGGATGCAAGGCAGCATTCCAACTTTCTTTGACATCACACCAATGACAACCTACATCGCAACCACCTATTCTCACAAAGTAAGCCGCTGTTCCCGTATGGAAGCCTTCCCCCTGAATCGTGTAAAACTCTTCCATTAAGGGAAGCATCGCCCCTTTGTTAACTTCTAACTGTATTTCTTTTGATAGCATTATTATAAATTAAAGTGCAAATATAGCCAATTAGAAAAGGAGTTAATTTAATTATATGGAAATGCTTTCCAAAAAGAACTCATAGTAACGAAAAAACTCATAGGCAACATTTTATAATTGTAAATAAAACAGTAATCAAAACATCAAAATAGGGCAACTCATTAAATTCAATTCCATATAAAACAAAAAAACCGATAGCGTTGAAGCTATCGGTTTTCATCTATAAAATTAATTATACTATTTCAAAGTATTCAAAGATTGTTTCGCGTATCCGTTCTCAGGATCAAGTTCTAAAGTTTTTGCAAAATATTCTTTTGCTTTCGCTTTGTCAAAATTAGCATAACCGGCTGCCATAGTATTATAAGCTTCAATTAGCTTAGTTTTAACCGCTGGTTTAGCCAATTCTTCCGGACCTTTCTTAGTCACAATATCAATATACTGTTGGTAATATTTGATCATCAACTCATCATTCCCAAGCAAACTATTTGTTCTTGCACGATACACGTATACATCCTGAGTATCTGGCGATGCCTGAATCACATTTCCAAAAGCAACATCCGCCTTGTTTAAAGCAATCGTATCTTTTACAGCGCCACTTTTTGTGTTATCAAAATACAATGAGTTCCCTAAGTAAAAATTATCAAGCAAATAGTTTTTAGATTCTTTGTATGAAGTTGCGATTTCAAAAATAGCAGCCGCTTCTTTATACATTTTTTTCTCATAAAGATCCTTTCCGGCTTCACTTAAGTCATTAGCAACTGCAGGCTCCATATCAAACGCTTTCTTAACAAGAGCCATTCCTTTGTTGAACAATACCGGCTCTGCAACTGTAACATCGGTACCCATTGTTGATTTTTTAATATTGGCTAATCCAAGGTATAAATAATCAAGAGACATCACATTATTTGACGCATTCGAAGTATAGTCCTCAAGGGCTTTGATAGCCACATCAACATTATTATTAAAATATGCAGAATAACCTAAATAACGTAAAATCCTAGGATTTACATTGTCAATTTCCTTCATTTTATTCGCTTCAATTTCTAAAGCCTTGTAATCATGCGCAACAATTAAGAAGTCAGCATGACGCATACGTGAAGCTAAAGAATAATCCGTCAGGCTCATGTATTTCTCATAATAAGATAATGCTTGCTTCATGTATTCATCATTTTTAGAAGGTACATTAACCGCCCAATAGTAATAGGTCTCAGCCAACTCACGATAAAGAGGCCCATAATTAGGATTTGTTGCAATTACATCATTAAAAGCTTTTACAGCTTCTGTATATGCTTTAGCTCCTTTAAGTAAAACTCCCAATTGCATTTTTGCTCTAATTAAAGAGTTGTCGGCTTGAAAAGCATTACGATATGCAGAATAAGCATCATTTTGGTTTTTATCACCATAATAAGCATCACCTAAAGCCAACAATACAAGAGGCTGTTGAGCGTATTTCTCATTTACTTGCTTTAAGGTAGCTATTGCGGCTTTATAATCAGGTTTCACAGCATTCATGTATGCTCTAGCAACATACACATACTCTTCGAAATCCCTTCTTCCCATTTCTTTAATTGCCAAATCAAATTTAGTTTTGGCAGCAGCCGAATTACTGGCATTAAGGTCCATTTGACCCAATCCGATATAATTAAAGTGCGCTTCATCTTTAGCTTTCAAACCATTCTCATAGCTAACCTTTGCAGAATCAGCTACCTTTTGAGTAAGATAAACGTTTCCTAAAAGGAAATAAGCAAGTCCTTTATCCGGATCTGATTTGATTATCGATTTTAAAGTAGTTTTCGCATTTTGGTACTTTTCAGCATCAATCTCCCTTTTTGCTTGATCGATATCCTGCGCTTGAGTAAACGTAACGGAAGCCAGAAAGGCAACACCTAAAATTTTAAATTTGTTCATTTTAACTTTATTTGATTTATTCATTTTCATTTTCATTATTTGATTTTGTTTTAATTATAACTTTTCTTCCGGGAGTACGCCAAGGCAATAAACCAGACTTTAAAATTATCCGTTGTCCAATATCACCGGCGACAAATGAAGCGAAGCCCATTCCTAATCCGGAGTATCCCTGACAATTGATTATATACAAATCACGTGCCAAAGGATAAGTACCTTCTGCTAAATTGTTTTGTGTAGGCGCAAAATATCCGGTTTTCGAAATCCCTTTAACACTTAAAACATTTACCTTTTTTAAATACTCTTTTACATTAGAAGTTGGTTCATACAGCCAATTAAGTCCAACCACTCCAATCATACCATCATTCTCAGAAACATATTTTATAACTTCTTCATTCGTCTTGAAAGAGTAAATCCCTTTTGCAGGAACTGTCTTAAGCCCTGCCAAGTCATTCATGTAACGAACCGTACTAGAGTTCAGATTGTCAAAAACCAATCCTTTAATTGAAGATTTGGTTTTTCCTCGCATAAATTCGATTACATCTTCTAGGGCTATAAGAGTATCCTTGCTAGCCTTATTAGAAATGAAAGCTATTGCATCCGTTCCAATTTTAGTGGTCTTAGGTGTTATTTTTAGATTCTGAAAATACTTTGTTTCATTTTCATTTAATTTTCTAGCTAGAACAACGATTCTTGAACTATCCGCTAAAAATGCTTTTTCAATTTCATTTTCCGATTTAGAAGTCAGAATGATTTTAGCCTTGTATTCACTCTGAAAAATATCAATTTGAGCTTGAATTATTGGCTTTAAAGTTTCATCAACCAAAATTGTAGTGGATCCTTTTAAAATTGTTTCTTTATCAGAGCTATCCGATTGCTTACAGTTGAACAGCACTCCCAAAAAAAGAAAACCCAACATAATTTTTACAGAATTTTTCATAACTTAAGTTTTATCATCATTAATAATCCGTATAAATCTAATGAATGCATACACGATCAGCAAAATCCCAAAAGCAAGCCTATAAGGCGTTGCCAAGTCAATAGGGAAATTCTTCATAAAGATAACAAATAATCCCAAGACAAAATAAAGTATCAAAAACAAAATCCCTATAACAAGAAGAAATCGCTCTTTGGGCGATTTCTTCTGAATATTTCTAATTATTTTATCCAACATTAATCCGCTGTTTGAATAGTGATCGGAAGGGAATAAAGCACCCTTACCGGTTTTCCATTTTGAACTCCAGGATTCCATCTAGGGCAACTTTTTAAAACTCGTATCGCTTCTTTCCCTGTCCCGTAACCAATATCTCTTAAGACTTTGATATCAGTTAAAGAACCATCTTTTTCAACAACAAAAGTTACGTAAACTTTACCTTTCAAACCTTCCTCCTCTGGAGCACGATAGTTTTTAGCTACATAACCATAAAACTTATCCATTCCTCCTGGAAATTCAGGTTTCACTTCGATACCTGCGGTGTTGTAAATTTGATTGTCTTCTTCAACAATTTTTGTTGGTCCAGGCCCTACTGGAGCAACAGTTAAAACCGCATCTGGATCTCCTTTAATTGTTTCAGCTCCAATCTTTTTT
>NZ_DATBVQ010000166.1:0-7521 GCF_036515215.1 Flavobacterium sp. | reverse complement strand
ATTTTCAATTGTATTTAGTTTTTTAATAAATTCGTCACTAGGAGCTTGGTAACCTAGTTTCGATTGATCCATAGTATGCAAGACAACGTGTCTGCCCAGGTCTTTGGTTCTAGAAACGGCATTAAATACTTCTTCATCCAGTTGATTAGAAGATTTTAATGCGCCGTTTTCATCTCTGAAAGGGATTTTAATTACATCAACATCTCTAAATCCTTCAATTTTATCACCTTTTTTAACTGGATAATTGAGTGCTGTCGTTTTTTCAAAATGACATCCTTTTAAGGCTGTCGCAACACCACTACCAGTTTCATCAGATGCGACCAAAATATGTGTAATTTCTTTGTCGGAAATAATTTGCGTTATTGCCGCTATTTGAAGCGAAGAATCAGTACCTGAGGGTGAAAAAATTATTTCAAATTCTTCATTTAATTTGAATATTTTTCTGAGGTTGTTTTTAAGCAATTCAGAAAACTCGATAGTAGTATTTTTAAAACCATTTTTCAAGCTGTTTCTAATTAATATGCTCCTGACTTTATCTGTTTTGTCAAAAGCAAAATTCGAAACGCTTGACGCCGTCGATGAGGCAAAAGTAAACGCATCAGGTCTTGGAAATGGGCGACATCCGTATTTATTCAGCAAATGAATTTCGTCGATATTCAATCTGAGATCACCTCCAGACATCAATAAGTACTCCGTGGGTTTTGCTAGATTTTCAATAATAGGTTTCCAAGATTCTTTAAGATCGGTGTTTGAATTTTTCAAACCGTGGAAAGATTGTAACTCTTCGTTTTTTAATAAAGATTCCGTGTCTAAAGAGGTATCGTTTTTAATTAATTTAATGAGAAGATAATCTAGGTCTTCTAATTTTTCTTTATCGTCTTTAGGCAGTAAATTATAAAATATCCGAATCACTTCAAGTGCCGCGATATCACATAAAACAGCATCTTTTTTTTCGTTGTCCAAAGCTTTGTACCATAGCTGCCATTCAATACCATATCTTAAATAAACTAAGGCCAATATGGGCTTGTCTAAAAAGGACGTGCCAATTATAATTGATTTATTGGGTACAATTTTGAAAATGGTAGGCTCACTAGTTGAGGTAATAATATTGATGTTGTTAATCTTTGGTACGGTATTAAATCTTTTTAAAATGCGAACTAAATAGTTTACATTTTCTTTTTCAAATAAACTGGTTCTTTTATATTGATTTTCAATTAAAATGTTGTTTGTCATATATTTTATAATTTAATAGGAATAATTGTCTGATTAATTCAATTTCATCAGCAGTTTCATCCTTTGGGGAACCATCATTGAAAAATTGATTTCCCCTTATGTATTCATTGTTTATGTTGACAACAGTCTATTTGTCAAGTGATTATTATTTAAATAAATTAAAATAGAGTCTATTTTAGGGCTTCGTATTTGTCAAACCTGAAGCAAATATAATGAACTTGCAATCATCAAAAAAAATATAAAATATTAGTCGTTTACTAAAGCCCTCCAGTTTAATTTGAGAATGTCATCGAAGCTGTATTTGTAAAATAATTAGGCAAGTAATATACCAATTATAAATATGATTTGGAACAAATTTTATTATTAAGTGAGAACTTGAGAAAAGGCGATAAGCACAATAGCAACTATTGCCAACAGTAACCCAAAATAATTGCAACGGCTCACTTTCTCTTTAAAAACAACTATTCCCACGATGCTTCCTATAATAATTACGCCCATATTCATCGCTGCAAAAACAGTCGATGGATTTTTGGCGAAAGCCTGATGTGCTTTAAGATAAAACAATATATTTCCAAAATTAAATACTCCTATAAGCGCCCCAAATAGCAAATTGTTACTTTTGAACTGGGCTTTTTTAAATGCCATTTCGTAAAGTACCACAGCCAAAATTACAATGAGCGATATACCAAAAACAATAAATAGCGAAGTTGTAAAAGGCAAACTTGTAGTTAGAGCGATTTGCTTGAACAAAATGTCGATTACTCCAAAACCCACCAGCACCACCGCTGGATAAACCCATTTGTTGTTTGGATTGTCGTTTTTTTTTGATAGTATAAGTAATAAGGCGGGTAGCGCCATTAAGAAGGCAATCAGCTTGATACCATTGAATTCTTCATTGAATATTAACCAAGCGGCGAGTATAGGAATAAAGAGCGAAAGCCGTTGTGCGGCATCTGTTTTTACAATTCCCATGTGCTTGATCGAGGCAGCTAAAAACAAGAATACAGTGGGTAATAAAATCCCTAACGGAATATAAATACTCCAAGGCGCTGATGTGTCAATTACGCTTAAATCAGGGCTGAAAAAGAAGTAACAAAGCAATAGGGCAAACACGTAGTTCCAAGCCACTATTTGGGTTGTGTTTAAAGCATATTTTCGGCCGACCTTGAAAATCACCCCTACAGTTACGCTAAAGAGAATACTTAAAATAAGAAAAAACATGGAAATCAGTTTATAATTTATAGAATTTCAAACAAAAAACTCCAGCCGAAGCTGGAGTTTTACATAATATTGTAGTGAAGTTTATGCTTCTTCCATTGTATGATACACGTTCATAACATCATCGTCTTCTTCCAGTTTCTCAATCAATTTTTCAACATCAGCCATTTCAGCTTCCGTTAGTTTTTTGGTGATTTGAGGGATTCTTTCAAATCCGGAAGAAAGGATTTCCAGGCCTCTGTTTTCCAGTTCTTTTTGGATGGTTCCAAAACTGTTGAAAGGAGCGTAGATTAGGATTCCGTCTTCGTCCTCAAAAACCTCTTCGGCACCAAAATCTATTAATTCCAGTTCCAGTTCTTCGGGGTCAATTCCATCTGCAGGGATTCTGAAGTTACAGGTGTGGTCAAACATAAATTCTACCGAACCCTGAGTTCCCATCGCTCCGTTACATTTGTTAAAATAACTTCTAACATTGGCAACGGTTCTATTATTATTGTCAGTGGCAGTTTCCACTAAAATTGCAATTCCATGTGGGGCATAGCCTTCAAAAAGTACTTCCTTATAATTGGCTGTGTCTTTATCTGTTGCTTTTTTAATGGCGCGTTCCACATTTTCTTTAGGCATATTTGCTGCCTTTGAATTTTGGATAACCGCACGTAGTCTAGAATTAGCATCAGGATTTGGACCACCTTCCTTAACGGCCATTACGATGTCTTTTCCAATTCTTGTAAATGCTTTAGCCATTGCTGACCAACGTTTCATTTTCCTGCCTTTTCTGAATTCAAACGCTCTTCCCATTTCTAATTTATTATATTGAGCAGCAAAAATACGTCTATTACTTATTTTTACCAAGATGAAACGCCGTTCTTTTCACGAAATTTATGGAAAAAGAACTCATTTATTGCTATTTTAAAGAATTGAAATCTTCCAAAATATCAATTGACTCCTTTAAAAAGTGATTTGTTTTTAGTGCTTCCAATTGGAATTGATTGTTCTCCCTCTCTGATGGATAGAGGGTCAGAAGGAATTCATTAAGATAAGAATTGCAGATGCTCAAATTGTTGGTATGGGCCTCAATAGCAATAATTTTTTCTGATAATCGGGTCACCTTCATTTGTTCTTTGAAAATCGCTTCAATTGTTAGGGGTATTGCCGTCTTTGGCTTATTGATTAAATCGGTTATTTGTTGGTTTATTTGCTTTATTTCGTTGAAATAGGAATCGGAAGCAATCCTATTTTTGCTTTTGTCTGCGATTTTTTCAAGTAAAATGCTTTTCAGGAATGGCTTAAAATGGAGTTGGGTTGTCAAGCTGTCATTTTTAAAAGAAGTGGGGGTGTTTCTCTCTTTTGGATAAAGTGTTTCATAGATTGCCGGCACGGTCACATCCGGAATAATACCCAACGCCTGGTTGCTTTTGCCGGTTATTCTGTAAAATTTGTTAATTGTCACTTTTAAGAAATTCTCATTGTCGTTTTTGTCTAACGGCAATATGGTTTGCATTGTTGCCTTGCCCATAGTGGGGCTTCCCAACAGCAGAGCCCTGTGGTAATCTTGTAAAATTGAGGCGAAAAATTCACTTGCCGATGCCGTATTGCTGTTTATTAAAATAACCATTGGCTCTTTAAATAACATGTCTTTGTAAGGGTCGTTTATTATTGTCTGAAGCTGCTTGTTATCGACAATAATTGAAATAGGTCCCGAATCGATGAACATTCCAGCCAATTTTATCGCCTCTTCGATGGAACCTCCTCCATTGTCTACTAAGTCAATAATCAGGCCTTTAATGTTTTCTTTCTGCAATTTCAGAATCTCCAACGCGGCGTCCTCCGCACAGCTTTTGCCGCTGTTTCCTTCAAAACCGGCATAAAAACTGGGGATTTTCAGGTAGCCAAATTTATCTTTTTTTTCTTCGATGATAAAGCTATAGACTGCATTCGCTTCATCTTTTATAAGTTCTTTGTCGATGGCCACGTCAAAATTTTGACCGGAGTTTCTTCTCAAAGTCAGTATGATCGTCTTATTGGTATCCGAAAGAATCATTGTTGATATCGACTGTATTGTGGAGCAAGAGACAATCAATGTTTCCTTGTTGTTGGAAACGGAAATAATTTGATCTCCCTTTTTTATTTTTCCGGTCTGGAACGCGGGGCCATTTGGGTTCAGTGCATAAATGATAATTTCGTTCTTTTCATTCAAACTGACGTTCAACCCCAGTGACAAATGCTCTTTCGATAGCGATGCGACAAAGTTGGACTTGGAGTCATTACTGAAATAGGAGGTGTGCGGGTCAAAGTAGATGCAGAAATGATTAAAAATGCTTTCTCCGAAGGCCATTTTACTTTCCAAAACCTTGTTTATCCTACAAAGTTCATTCTCTACAATTTTTTTTTTGGATGCCAAAGCCAATAGATTAAAATTGGATTTTATCGAATCGAGATTATTGTTTTTAGATACGATATCATCTAGGGTTTCGTATCTTATTTTCTTTCTCCATACTTTTTCAAGCTGATTTTCCTGCAAGTAGAATGGATGTGGTTTCCTGTAAAACCGAACGGTATCTTTCGTTTTAAAATCTAAGTTTTCTTTTGCTATTGAATCTAAATAGCCCTTGTTTCTGACGAGAGCGATTTTGTATGCCCTAATTATCTCGGTCATAAAAGAACAATCTTTCGCATTGAAATAGTCATCAATTTGCAAACGGTATTTTTGCGAAAGCGAATCGTATTCCGACTTGAGGAATAGGTTATGCGATGGGTCCAGCTCGTCAATGAAGTGGTCAAAAACAAAAACGGACAGACTATCGTCTATTGGTTTCGGCAGAAAATGTTCGCTTTGGATAAGCGTATTTATTTTTGAAAGTATTTCACATGTTTTAGCATCATTTTGGGCAAAGAGCGAAAATGTTGTCAATAACAGCAACAATGAAATAGTTTTCATTTCAATTTTTCGTATTAAAAAAATAACAAAAATTAATCAGTTTTACTTCAGTATAAAGTTACGTAAAGCACTGTTTGTCAGCTAATTTTTATACGCATAAATTAAAAATAGAATACAAAAAAAATAACCGCTTATTCGCTAACTTCTTAAAACACCGAAAGGTTATTATTGAAATTAGCGAATTAGCGGTCCGGGAAGTGTATTTTTATTTCTTGTAGAAAGGCAATTTCACTACTTTGGCAGGAACATCATTTTTTCTGATTCGGATAAAGATGTCGTTGTCTACAGCACTGTTGGCAACCGTTACGTAACCCAGTCCAATTCCTTTGTTCATCGAAGGCGACATAGTCCCCGAAGTTACTATTCCGATAACGGCTCCAGTCCCGTCTACAATCTCGTAGTCATGTCTTGGAACCGCACGTTCTTGCATTTCAAAAGCAACCAGCTTTTTAGAGACACCTTCTTCTTTCTGCTTTTTCAAGTTTTCAGAGTTGGTGAACTCTTTAGTGAATTTAGTGATCCAACCCAATCCCGCTTCAAGTGGGGAGGTAGTGTCACTAATGTCATTTCCGTACAAACAAAAACCCATTTCAAGGCGCAAAGTATCACGTGCAGCCAATCCGATTGGTTTAATTCCAAAAGGAGCTCCGGCTTCAAATACTTTTTTCCATATTTGTTCCACTTCAGTATTTTTGCAATAGATCTCAAAACCTCCCGAACCTGTATAGCCCGTTGCGGATATTATCACATGCTCAATTCCGGCGAAATCTGCCACCTCGAAATGATAGTATTTTATTGCCGATAAATCTATGGAAGACAGCGATTGCATCGCTTCAACCGCCTTTGGTCCCTGAATCGCCAATAAAGAATAGTCTTCCGACAGGTTTTTCATATCCACTCCTAAGTCATTGTGAGACGAAATCCAATTCCAGTCCTTTTCAATATTCGAAGCATTTACTACTAATAAATACTGCTCTTCTTTCATCTTGTAGATAATCAAATCATCCACAACGCCGCCCTCACTGTTGGGCAAACATGAATATTGTGCTCTGCCGACAGTCAATGTTGAAGCGTCATTTGATGTCACTTTCTGGATTAAAGCCAAGGCATTAGGACCCGAAAGCAAGAATTCTCCCATGTGCGAAACATCAAAAACACCAACGGCATTACGTACCGTTTCATGTTCAGCATTGACCCCTTCATATAAAATAGGCATATTGTATCCGGCAAACGGAAGCATTTTAGCTCCCAAACTTTCGTGTATGTGCGTAAGCGCAGTATTTTTCATTGTAGTTGTATATGATATTTGAAGCGGCTAATTTATTGAAAAATTATCATATTTAGGGCATCAAATATGTAAATTCAATATTATTTCGGTGCAATTTCCAACTGTACATTGCACTTGGAATTCGGTGAACACCAAGTGAATTATTAACTTCGAATTGATCTTTCCCTTTTTTTATGGGCTGAAATAAAATCAGGCAGCGTGAAAGAAAGGAATTATAATTTCTATCCGGCGGCGATTCCATTTTACTATAATTTTCGTACTTTTATCTGATGAAATATCTCGTTTACATTGACAAGCATGCTGTGCAAAAACGGTATAAAACTATTGATCCTCATACTCACAAGGGGATTCAGGGACATGCATTAATTATAGCGGGCAGTTATGGCAAAATGGGGGCGGCGGTTTTGTCTTCAAAGGCATGCTTAAAAACCGGTTGCGGACTGGTTACCACTTTTGTGCCACGATGCGGCTACGAAATAGTGCAGACGACCAATCCGGAAGTTATGGTGCTGACAGACGAAAACGATAAATTCGCTTCTAATATCGCCTTCGATATCAAACCGCAGGCGATAGCCATCGGTCCAGGATGGGGACAGGAAATTGAAACCCAAAATGCTTTCCATCGATTCCTTGAGATCAACAATACCCCCTTGGTCGTCGACGCAGATGCGTTGAATATTTTGTCAAACAAAAAAGAATGGGTGTCTTTGCTGTTGCCAAAAACCATTCTGACCCCACATCCCAAAGAACTGCAACGATTAATAGGAAACTGGCATTCAGAAGATGAAAAATTCCAAAAAACAATGGCTTTTTGTGAGCGCTATGATTTGATTGTGGTGATGAA
>NZ_DATBVQ010000165.1:0-15370 GCF_036515215.1 Flavobacterium sp. | reverse complement strand
GCGTAGGACTGGACGTCGATTTGGATAAAATCCCACAGCATTTACTAAAACTGGAAGATCCTATTTTCGAATTCAACAAAGCCATAATCGATGCCACTCATGATTTGGTGGTTTCTTACAAACCCAATACCGCTTTTTATGAAGCCTACGGAATAAAAGGTTGGATGTCATTGCAAAAAACCATTAATTATATCAACGAAAAGTATCCTGATATTTTCACGATTGCGGATGCAAAACGCGGAGATATAGGAAATACGTCTTCGATGTACGCCAAAGCTTTTTTTGAAGATTTAAACTTCGACAGTGTTACCGTTGCCCCTTATATGGGGAAAGATTCGGTGGAACCTTTCTTGGCTTTCGAAAATAAACATACTATTATGTTGGCCTTAACTTCAAACGAAGGCGCATTCGATTTTCAAACGCTGAATGTGGATGGAAAAGAATTGTACAAGCAAGTTTTGGAAACTTCTAAAACCTGGAAAAACAGCGAAAACCTGATGTATGTCGTGGGCGCTACAAAAGCCGAATATTTTGCTGAAATCCGTAAAATTGCGCCAGATAGTTTCTTATTGGTTCCGGGAGTAGGAGCGCAAGGAGGAAGCCTTTCTGAAGTTTGCAAATATGGTATGAATGACAATGTAGGATTGCTTATCAATTCTTCAAGAGGAATAATCTATGCGTCAAACGGAACTGATTTTGCCGAAAAGGCAAGGGGAGAAGCGCTGAAAATGCAACAGGAGATGTCTGAAATATTGTTGAAGGTTTAAAATATAAAAAAAGTTTCACGTTTAAAGTTTCAGGTTTTCAGGTTTGTCCGTAAATTTTTTTAAGATGAATTTGCGCTTTGCGATAAAATCTTAGCGCATTTTTAGTCAAATCATGAAACGTTAAACCTGAAACCTAAAATTTCGCGACCTTTGCGTAAATCTTTGCTCACTTTGCGGTTAAACATTAAACCTGAAACAAAAGCTTAGCGGTTAAACCTTAAACTTTTCAAAACTTGAAACAAAAAACCTTAATCGATCAACTCGGGACTTCCCATACTTTTGAAACTGCGCCAAAAAGAATCGTTTCGCTGGTTCCCTCGCAAACGGAACTGCTGTTTGATTTGGGCCAGGAGGCTAAAATAGTGGGGATAACCAAATTCTGCGTACATCCCTATCATTTCAAGTCGACCAAAAAAATCGTCGGCGGCACCAAGAAAGTGCATTACGAAAAAATCCGCCTGCTCGAGCCGGACCTTATCATTTGCAACAAGGAAGAGAACACCCAAGAGATCGTTGAGAAATTGGGCGAAATATGCCCGGTTTGGGTGACCAATATCATCACGATTGAGGACAATTTCCGGATGATATCTGACTTTGGCCAACTTTTAAATTGCAGAACTGAGGCCCAAAAATGGAACGACAAATTGGCTTTTGCCTTGAGCGATTTCAAAAATTTCGTAAAAGACATTCCCGTGAGGACCGCTGCCTATTTTATTTGGAAAAACCCATATATGGCCGCTGGATCGGACAACTTCATAAACGAGTTACTGAAACTGAACCACTTTAAAAACATATACGACAACAAAGGGCGATACCCCGAAGTGGAACTCGAAAAATTAAGGCTGGAGGGAAACCCGGAGCTGATATTCCTTTCATCGGAACCGTTTCCTTTTAAGAAAGAGGATGGCTATGAGATCAGTAATTTTACGGACAAAGCACAAACGGTCTTAGTTGACGGGGAAATGTTTTCCTGGTACGGAAGCCGATTGCTAAAGGCATTTGAATACTTTAAAATGCTGCATCATAATTTAGGGAAGCAGTTTTGATGCTTTCGATAAAGTGAGGCTGTGATTCTATCGTAAATAAAAAAACATTTAGAAATTAAGAAAGATTAAGACTAATGCTTAATGAAACTTAATTCCTAAATGGTTTTCAATTTTAGAATGTTTTGTTCTTTAAAACACTAATTCTAAAGTAGTGTAAAAAGTTCTATTGTCAGAAGGGATTATTCCGGGTCCTGGATATCCAGTGGCTCTGCGTGTAAAATAGCTGTTGTTTGTAAAGTTAGTCACGCCAGCTTCCAGTTTCCATTTTTTCCATTTGTAAGAAGCGGAAAAATCGGCTACGTAATAGGCCGGAATTTCACCAAAGATCCCGTAAGTGTTGTCGTTGACGTCTGTTTTGCTATTGTTGGCTTCCGTAAATTGGGAAGACACATAGGTGAACTGTAAACTGGTCATGAAATTCTTATAGCCAATCCCAGTCCCAGTTTTGATGTTGAAAAGGGGTACGAATTCCACTTTGTTTCCCTCAATATTTGGAGCGTCAGATTTTAGATATTGGGAATCCGTTAGGGCAATATTAGAAAAGGCATTCCAGATGAAATTATCATTGTCTTGGAAAAATGTTTTACTCAAGCTCCAGTCAAACATGGTTTCGAAACCGTAAGTGACGGCCGTCCCTATATTAGAGCGGTAGCGAACAACCGCTGCAGACCCGTTTGGATTGCGGGTCTCATATTCCCCAATTTTATCGTTGTAATACAAACCGTAAATGCTTGCGTCAAAAGTCACCTTGTTTCCCAACTGCCCACGTATTCCAATATCAGAAGTGAACCCTTTTTCGTCAGAAATATTGCTGTCAATCACCTGACTTGGGCTTACGGTACGGATATCATTAAAGGTAACGGAACGGTAGTTTTGGGAGATGTTTCCGTAGAATTCAATTTGGTTTTGGGGTTTATAGCTCAATCCAACACCCAGCAATACAAAATCCCTGTCTTTTATGTTGTTCTCAAATTGCTCGTCATCCAGAATTACATTTCCGGCTAAATCAAGATTTATTTTTCGGAACGAACCTTCGGCCTGTGTCCTTATTTTTTCGAATCGGAAACCTGGGGTAATGGAGAAGTTAGACGTTATTTTGAAAATATTCTCCCCAAAAACAGATAAATTCAAGTTGGGGAAAGTGTAATTGGATTGGTTGGCGTAATAAGGGAATTCAGCGTCTGCAAGCTTGAAATTAGCGTCACTTCCTGCGCTTCCGGGCCCTTGGATTCCCGTGTTTCTGGATTGGTAATATTTGGCTCCAATCAAAAACGCACTTCTGTTTTCCCTGATGGAATAGCGTTTTAAGTATCGGGCTTCCGCGCCCCAGTTCACAAAATCGCCAACTATTAAATCCCGCACCGTTCCTTCGGGATCTGGGCTCGAAACACGGTTAGAACGATAACCCACCGCTTTTCTGCTAGCATCCAAACCAAATAGTTGTAAGGAGAAATCGGCATCGTTGTTGAACTTGTGCTCCAATTTTAGGGCAAACAAATTCCAGTCTACGGCAAACCAGTTTCTGCTTCGGTTGCTTTGTGTCGGGTTTTCATTGAACATTGCATCCGTCAAACCACCTGCTTGTTGGGCCAGGTAATTGAAGTAGGTGTAGTCAAAATGAATGGCCGTTTTATCATTGAATTTGTAATTCAAATTGGCAAAATAGTTTTTACTTTCAAAATCTGAATTGGGTCTGAAACCATTTCCTTGTTTGTAATTATAGAACGTATAATAGCTGAACTTGTCCTTGGTTCCGCTCAAGGAGGTGAAGTTGGTAAACAAACCGTAAGATCCGAGGGTGGTCCTGGTCATTAGTTCAATCGGTTTTTGGCTTGGTGTTTTTGTTTTGAAGTTCACCAAACCACCAAACTGGGTTCCGTATTGCAGCGAGGCCGCACCGCGAATCACTTGGATTTCTTCCAATGCTTCGGTAGGGGTAGCGTAGTAACTTTCGGGGTAGCCCAACACGTCAGCGCTGATGTCGTAGCCGTTTTGACGTGTGTTGAAATTCGAAGTTCGGTTGGGGTCTAATCCACGACCGCCAATGCTTAGCTGCAAACCACCATCGGAACTTTCGTTGATTGTAAGCCCAACCACTTGCGCAAATATCTGACGGGCATTATTTGCCGCCTTGTTAGCCGTTAATTTGTCTACTGCAACTACCTCTGTTTTCTTTCCGGCATAAATCGCCGTTCCCTCTATGTCTTTTAGCTTATGGAGCGCAAATAGCTTTTCGTTTTGCTTTCTGATGATCACCTCTGTCAGCTCGTTTATTTTATTTAAAACGACGGTTATTTTGCTTCCCGTAGTGATGCTGTTTTGTTCTACAATGGCATATCCTTCTTTATAGAATACAAAATCAAAACTGGCTGATTTTTTCTCATTGATTTCAAATTCGCCATTTTTGTCTGTAAACGTTTTTGCATTTGTTGACTTGTTGAATATTTCTACCCTATCCAATTTTTTACCGTTAGCATCAGTTATCACTCCCGAAATTTTGTTTTGGGCGAAGCTAATCAGAGGCAACAGTAAAAGTATAAATAGTCTAAAACCCTTTAATCTCGTCATTGAAGGGTAGTATCCAGGTTTTGTGTTTGAAACTTTCATTTTCTTTGGCTAAATTTATTTTTGAATCTATATATTTCTGGCTTAATCGTCCGTTGAGCGCTACGTAGCTTTCTACATAAACTTCAGGATCAGTAAGGCCCTGCTGTAGGTAATAATCGTGCAGATAATGGGCGTATTCCACAATGAAATCAGGTTGAAAAGCCATTTGTTTTTCTTGAAAGGGGGTCAGAAAACGGCTGTTGTTCACAACGATTTCTTTTTTGCTCAGCGCATCTTTAACGGTAAAAGTTGCGTAGCCGGCTTTTTCCATCAGCATCACGCGCCATGAGAAACGGAAGCCTTCCTCTGTCCAGAACAATTCATTGGGATAGCAGAGATACCTGAAAGGGAACAGCAGTTGGAAGGCCACAAAACAGCTGATGAAAGCCAGTTTTGCTTTATAAGCCATGCTGAAATTTTTTGCTTTTACTTTGCCGTTTTCAAACAAAATAATACTGCTCGAGAATATTTTGGCGATATGGCTTAAAACCTTTTTGTGGAAACTGGCATCAAAGAAAATCAAGGTGCTGATTATCATTACGTATGGAAAGACACCTATTGGGAATAATATTTTAGTTAAGATGTGAAACACCACAACTAAAATAAAACCGAATAGTCGGGTTCTTTTGTAAAGCAATAAAAACACGATTCCGAGATCGTAAATGGCTCCGGTCCAACTGAAGGCATAATGTACCCAATTTTGATTTAAAAGGGACCCTATCAAAGGAAGATTGGAATTATTGGGCAACCATATTTTAAGTGGCATTGCTTCGATGAGCCAATCGGAATTCAGCTTTGCAAGTCCAGCGTAAAAATAGACGATGGCCAATAATAATTTGAGAATATCGATGTTCCAACTCGGTATTTTTGCAAAACGCAATTTTTCATTTTTATAGGCATCAACAGAAAAATAGCAGTTTGCGGGTAAAAACAATAATACAAAACTGATTATGGAGATGAAATAGTAATGATTGAGATAGGTGGTTTTATCCATTAGCTCGATATAGGTAAAACTCAAGAAAAAAGTGAGAATTGCCCATTTGTATTTGTATCCAATAGCCACAAATAGCGCAGCGGCACCACAGATTAAGAATACAATATAAGTATAACTGCCAATAGGTTTAATCCATTCAAAACCGTAATAGGTAAAATGAAAATCTGGGCTGATATAAAATTTCTTGATCCAACCGTAACTGGCAAAACGAATCAAACTCAATAGCATCATTAAACCAAACGCTAGCCTATAGAAGGCTAGCGTTGCGGCTGAAGTATATTGTTTGAAATAATTTTGAATCATTACAGTAGGTGCATTTGTGGATTAGTCTTTTTAGCTTTTATACTAAATTAATCCCCATCTCCATCAACATAGTCGATAGTAATGTTTAGCGCTTGCATCATATCCAGTTTCATGTACACCACATTTTGTTGCAATGCATCATAGGCAGCAAGCATCTTGGAATTATCACTATTAATCTGGTTTGAAAAACTAGCGTTTAATGCCGCGTTTGCAGTAAGGCTTGCAGTAAACTGATTGTCAACGATAGTGCTAAGTTGTTGCCCGCTGCGAACTGCTTTAACATAGTCTAGATATGATTTTAAACCTTCGCCAGTTGTAGCGCTGTTGAAATGCTTTCCATTAAAGAAATCTTGTGACGCTTGGACAGCGGTATTCAATAAATCTTTTGAAACATCATTTTTATAATAAGCCTCTACTTTTTCTGGGAATTTCACCCCACCTGAGAAAACACCTGCTGGAATTCCTAGTTTTCCAGAACGTACATTTTTCTCTAAATTTTTCACGAAATTATTAGTCGTAACATTTACAGAACTACTTACAGAAGTACCGCTATTAGCAATATATGTAGCCCTGTATCCAGAGTTCCAATCTGCCAAAACGGCATCTGCAGTTGCTTGTAATCGAGTAACCACATCAGTTAAGTACTTCTGGTAGTTGGCTGCATTTGCATTGGTGCTATAATAGCTAACAATTGAAGCGTCTGTAGTCCCTAATCCGTTAATCAAATAATCCAAAGCTGGGAACCCCTGCTTGTCCAATTGGGACAGCAAAGTTAGGTCGTAGCCTCCAACTGAAATATTGGCGTCAATGCCGGCAGCATTTGTCGGATACGTATTCGCGCTTTCTTTTAAATTTATTTCTTCTGATTTTCCGAAACTATAAATAGCAACGTATTGATATGCTTTGTACGCTTCCAACCAAGAAGTTCTTACGGTTAACAAGTTGGCTTCTGATGGTGATGCGTTAAAAGCAGTGATGTTTGTCGCTACTACTTTTATTTTAGCTTGGTAATTTACATAACTAGGAATGATGATGTTATCAGCCCAGTTTGTTAAAAGTAATTTACGGTCATAGTTACTACCCCCTGTTGTATCTCCATTATCGTCACTTGATGAGCAAGCCACAATAGTAACTAAGGCACTAAAAAGTATAAATAGTTTCTTCATGTTAATTTCTTTTTTGCAAAAATACAAAAGCAAATGTACTTATCTGTATTTATTCTAAATTAATTTACCGTAGCGGCCTGTGCGATTGTGAAGCCAAATTTTGCGGATATTTGAGCCGAGATGGCATCTAATTTTGCCCCTAAAGTATCTATGTCCCATAAACCATTTGTTCCACTGACCATATTGGCAAGCATTGCATCCACTTCTGATTTTGAAAAATAAGGACTATTTGTGGCTGGATTGTTTGTGTATCTTAAAGAAATGATGAATCCGTATGCTTCAGAAAGGGCATGAAATCCTTTAGCTCCATTGTCAGTTACTAATTTCCCTTTTCCTTCTTGAAGATAAAATACAGCTCTTACCGCTGGAACCATAGCCAGTTTAGCTTTGATGATGTCAATTTGTGCATCACGAGTAGCGTAATCGTTGGCTACTATTGCAGCTCTACCTTTACGGAAAGCCAAATCGATATCAGCTTTTAACGTATTAAAATCGGCATCGGCATTCACTTGGCTCATGTAGCTGCTCCAGAATTTTGTTCCATCTGCACCATAAATATAACCGTAGGCTTCATCCCAAGTGTGTTCCATGGTCGTGTAGGTTTTGCTTCCCTCTACAACTTTATTGGTATTGTTTATTTTATTACTTCCTCCATCTAATTTGTTTTTGCTTAAGTAATTGTTGACTATTTGATCCATGAAACATGCTCCCATCATACCTTTTAAAAGGACTTGTTGAGGCTCTAAACCATTAGCTGCAAATAATCTTTTGCTCGTTCCGTCTAAATAGGCACCTGCCACTCCTGCTGCCGCATTCGTTCCTAAACTTGCTTCTTGCGCCAACGTCAATTGTGTTTCGAAAAATGCTTGTACGCTTAATTTTTCAGTAGTGGTTCCTCCACCTAAGTAAAGTTCGAAATAATCTTTTGAAGCTGCAGTTTTGTCTTTTAGTTGTTTTCCGGAAGTATTCAGGACGGCACTTGAAAAAGGGCTGTTTGTATTGGAATACATGTTAGTCAAAACTGATTGATCAGCTACAGTTCCATTTGAGGCGGCAGTTTTTATGATATTCCCCATTTCTTCCAGCATAAGTAATCGGCTGCTCTGTCCTGAAAAATCAACAGTTGTGGTGCTATTTCTTTCAAAGGTATAGGTTGCGGGAACGCTGTAGTTAGGAGTCTCTTCCCCAGTTGGGCTGTCGTCATTAGTGCAAGAAATGATCGATAATGATGCAATCGATAGTGCGGTAAAAATCAGTTTTGAATATTTCATGATGGTTATTAAGATTAAATAAAAATAATTTCCGCAAAGGTAGAACTCAATTTATTATAAGCAAATTTTTGTTTAGATTATTTCTAAATAATATATTATATGACTGATTGGTAGTGTTTTACGTGTATTTTTTTGCGGGGATGTGCTATTGGAACACCAGTGCGTTCGTTTTTTGTTTAAAGGATTTTTAGTAAATAAGTACTTTTAAATCAGTGTTTTGTGCCAATTTAATGAACGAAGATACAGATCGAAATGTAACCGAAGCCATTTTGTGGCATGCTGGAGAAGATGAAAAAGCTAAAGACAGCTTTAAAGAATTTGCAACCGTTCAAAAAAAAAATCAATTGTTAGAATTTATTAAACCACTTTAATTTTTCGGAGCTCTACGGACTTTTAAACCCATTATACAAACAAAAAAGGATTCTGTTTCCGAAATCCCTTTTTTGTATGCAAATAGTTTTAAATGGCATAATAAATTTATCGTATCAAGATTCGCATTCCTCAAGGGTTAGTTCCTGTTCCGGAATTTCGTTTTTGGAGTCAGCGTCGACGTTAAAGGCCGTTTCAGCTAATCTTTTATATTCCTCCTGGAGTTTTTCAATTTCATTTTTCTCTTTCAATAAACCAATCATAATTTGTAATTTTTTTGCAAATTTACGGTTTACAATCATAAAATCAATATTATAATTTGTTAAGATTGGAATTTGAAATTTAAGTTCTATTTTTGCGAAAAAAAGTGATTAATTATACGATTTACGAAAATCCGAATACCAATCAATGGGTAACTTTTGTGCACGGGGCAGGTGGCAGCTCGTCTATCTGGTTCAAACAAATCAGGGATTTTCAAAAACAGTATAATGTCTTATTGCTGGACTTGCGCGGTCATGGTGAATCTAAAACCACCTTAAAAACAGCCTTCAAACAGAAATATACCTTTTCAGCTTTGGCCAACGATATCCTCGAAGTTTTGGATTTCCTTGCAATCCAGAAATCGCATTTTGTGGGTATTTCGATGGGGACAATACTGATCAGACAATTGGCTGAGATGCATCCGAACAGGGTGCAAAGCATGATCCTTGGCGGTGCCATCCTGAAAATGAATTTCCGCTCTCAAATATTGATGCGCTTGGGCAACATGTTCAAATATGTATTGCCTTATTTGATTCTGTACAAGCTCTTCGCCTTCGTAATCATGCCCAAAAAAAGTCACAAACAATCCCGATTGCTTTTTATAAATGAGGCCAAAAAATTATACCAGAAAGAATTCATCAAATGGTTTAAGCTCACAGCCGAGATTAATCCTGTCCTCAAATGGTTTCGTCAGGTAGAATTGAATATTCCGACGCTATATGTTATGGGTGAGGAGGATTATATGTTTTTACCGTCGGTTAGAGTTGTGGTCGCGAACCACTACAAGTCCTCTAAATTATTTGTGATCGAAAAATGTGGTCATGTGGTCAATGTGGAACAACCCAATACTTTCAATACCGCGGTTCTTTCCTTTATAAATACGGCCCAATAAAAAATGCCGGCATCCTAAAATGCCGGCAGTTCTTTAACTAACCAAAACCAAATAATAAATAACCAATTTATTACACTGCAAAGATGATATATATATCCGTTTGTGTCTGTTAAGATTTTGTTATTAGTTTGTTGTATATAAGTTAAGTTTTTTAACTTTAATACTTCAACCGCGTTTTCTTTGTCTGTTGTAATTCAGGTATTTAAGACGGAATGTTTCCCCCGAATTTTCATTTTCATCCTACATATTTATTAGGCAAGGACCAGCTATTGTTAGTCTTTAAGCATAAAAGAAGCATTTTTAGTTATACGGAATAACGTGCAAATTTTTTATCTAAATCTTTAAATTTTTCAATGATGAAATTACATAAAAAGCTGACTACTGCATCGGGTAGACCTTATGTAGAAAATGAAAATTCACAATCCGTGGGTGTGCGCGGACCTCTATTGTTGCAGGACTATATTCTTCATGAGAAAATGGCCCATTTCAATAGGGAACGGATTCCGGAAAGGGTGGTGCACGCGAAAGGATCGGGTGCCTTCGGGACATTTACCGTAACGCATGACATCACCAAATACACCAAGGCCAAAATGTTTTCCGAAATCGGCAAAGAAACCAAAGTATTGCTCAGGTTTTCAACCGTAGGGGGAGAAAAGGGATCTGCAGATACCGAAAGGGACCCCAGGGGTTTTGCGATGAAATTTTATACCGAAGACGGCAATTGGGATCTTGTGGGTAACAATACCCCCGTTTTTTTCGTTAAAGACGGCAAAAAGTTCGGGGATTTTATTCACACCCAAAAAAGGGACCCCCATACCAACATGAAATCACCAACGATGATGTGGGATTTCTGGTCGCTAAATCCGGAGAGCATACATCAGGTTCTGATATTGATGTCCGATAGGGGAACTCCTTACGGATACCGCCACATGAACGGCTACGGAAGCCATACCTATTCGATGCTCGACTCGGCCAATCAGCGCACTTACGTGAAATTTCATTTTAAAACGGCGCAAGGAATCCGGAATTTCACCAACGAGGAAGCGGCGCAAATGAAAGCGCGGGACATGGACTTTTCCCAACGCGATCTGATGGAAAATATAGATGCGGGAAATTTTCCGCAATGGAATTTGAAAATCCAGGTAATGACCGAAGAATTTGCCAACAGCCTAGATTATTACCTTAATCCGTTCGATTTGACCAAGGTTTGGCCCCACGGAGATTATCCGTTGATTGACGTGGGCGTTTTGGAACTGAATCAGAATCCCCACAATTATTTTCAGGATATCGAGCAAGCGGCTTTCGCGCCTGCACACATCGTCGACGGGATTGGCTATTCACCGGACAAGATGCTACAAGGCCGCTTGTTGTCCTATCCCGATGCACATCGCTACCGTTTGGGGACCAATTACGAACAAATCCCGGTAAACAGATGCCCTTTTGCAACCAACAATTACCAACGAGACGGACAAATGCGTGTTGACGGCAACGGCGGGGAAAAGCCGAACTATTTCCCGAACAGTTTTGATGACATACAAATCGACCAAGCATACAAAGAACCTCCTTTAGAAGTCAACAGCCATTTTGCCGATTGGTACGATCGGAATTGCGAAGGGGAGAACGACCATTTCTCCCAACCGGGAAATCTATTTAAAATCATGACAGCAGAACAGCAACAAAACACCATACATAATATAGTGAGTCATATGTCGGGTATTGAAGGCCCCAAAAAGAACGAAATCGTCAACCGACAATTGAGCCACTGGTACAGAGTCGACGGGCGTCTAGGGGCGGGCATTGCCGACGGATTGGGGGTTGAGGTGGTTATGGAGAAATTGGAGTAATTTTTTGTTAAAACAAATGGAAATTCTGGAAATCGAATTATTGACTAACGACATCGAGGGAACGTTTGGCTTCTACGCCGAAATGTTGGGACTGCAAATCATTTCCCGAAATAAGGACTGGGTTTCTTTTGCCGCAGGCGCCACAAAATTGACTTTCCGATATTCGAAAACCGAAAAACCGATCTACCATTTCGCTTTTGACATACCGAACAATCAGCTTTTGGAGGCATTTGCATGGGTGGAAAGCCGAACGGAAATTTTGGAAGTCATTCCGAATGATAAGATTGCCGATTTTCGCAATTGGAACGCCAAGTCGTTTTATTTTTATGACAACAACGGAAACATTTTGGAATGTATCGCCCGTTTTAACTTGGAAAACAAATCGGAAAAACCGTTTGATGGCGCTTCCATTGTCTCGATCAGCGAAATAGGTTTTGTGGCTAAAGACGTTTCGAAGCTTTGCGATGAACTTGTCGATAAATACGGACTACCGGTTTTTTCGATGCAACCCAAACTGGATAAATTCATTGTTTTGGGAACCGAATCGGGACTCTTTATACTTGCAGCGGAAGGGAAAGACTGGTATCCCACAAAAATAAAAGCTAAGTCGTTCTGGAGCAAGGTCGTATTTTCGATTAACGGAAAAACGCAAGAAATTGAAGTTATGGCTTGAAAAGTTGACGCAAAAAAAATCCCCATCAAAAATGAGGATTTTTTTGTGCAACAGTTCTATCCGGTTTCATTTGCTCCCTTCGGAAAGGGCAGCGGTGTGGAAATTAATAAAATACCACCGTTTTGTTTGAGTAAACCATCACTTTCCTGTCTGCATGCAGTTTTATGGCCCTTGCCAAAACAAGTCGTTCGAGATCCCTTCCCTTCATGATGAAATCCTCGACGGAATTGATATGTGAAACCCGGGCAATGTCCTGATCGATAATCGGTCCCTCGTCCAGTTCTTCGGTAACATAATGGCTGGTCGCCCCTATGATTTTTACTCCTCTTTTGAAAGCGGAATGGTAGGGTTTGGCTCCGGGAAATGCGGGCAAAAAGGAGTGGTGAATATTGATGATTTTATTTTCATAGAGCGAAATCAGTCGCGGTGTTACGATTTGCATATAGCGAGCCAGAACGATAAAGTTGATTTCGTGTTTTTTCAACAATTCGATTTGTTGTTGTTCCCCCTCGATCTTATTGTCTTTAGTAAACGGCACATGGTAAAAAGGGATGTCAAACTGGTCGGCAATTGGTTTCAAGTCCAAGTGGTTGCTGATGATCAGTGGAATTTCAACATTCAATTCCCCGGCACTGTATCGTCCCAGAATGTCATACAGACAATGATTGTATTTCGAGACGAACAAGGCCATTTTTGGTTTTACTTCTTTGTTGTATAGGTCCCACGACATTTTGAAGTCACGCGCGATGGTTTGCTGAAAATCGGATTTGATGGATGCAAAACTGATTGAAGGATTGGTTAGTTCGCCTTCCATCCGCATAAAGAACACATTCTGCTCCAGATCGACATGCTGGTCTAGGTAGGTGATGTTCCCTTCTACCTTTACCATAAAATTGGTCACGGCGGCGATAATGCCTTTTTGGTCTTCGCAATGGATAAGGAGAGTGATTTTCTGCATAGTAATGGTTCGTTTCCGAATCGCCGAAGCGCATCGTATTAAATTCTTATTCCAATATCGCCGCTTGTAATGCGGGTCATAATAGAATCCAAAACTAAACCAATTTTTGAAAAGCAAACAAAAAAAGGATGTTTTAAATTTAGCGTTAACCTATTTTTTTGTGTAATTACCCAAAAGGTTAAGCGAGCTTTAACGGGAAGAAATAAAAAAATCACATCGGCAACAATTTTTAAATTCAAATTGTTGCCGATGTGATTTTCAGGGATACTATTAATAGACTTGGAACTGCTCAGTTGATTAAATCTTCTTGTCTTGCAAGGCAAAAACTCTCTGAAGCAAAACAGAAGTTCTGGCGCTCAGGTCCGTTCTGATGTTTTTTTCTTCAACAGCCACCATTTTAAATACGCCGTTAAGTGCCTGATTGGTAATATAATCGGTCAAATTGGGGTTTACTTTATTGACTAACGGAATGCTATTGTATTTGGTGATGATGTTTGTCCAAACTTTATCTGCCCCCACCTTAGTGAATGAATTTTTGATTACGGGATTGAATTTTCCGTACAAGGCAGTCGAAGTGCTGTTTTGTAAATAACTGGTGGCTGAACTCTCATTTCCCATCAGGATTCCTTTTGCATCAGCAAAACTCATGTTTCTCACGGCATCCACAAATATAGGAGTCGCTTCTTTCACCGCATCTTCGGCAGCGCGATTCAGCACTTTCAGGCCTTCGTCCGCCAACGAGCTCAATCCAACGCTTCTCAAACCGGCATCCACTTTTCTCAACTCTTCGGGCAATAAAATCTTTACGGCTTCATTCCTATAAAAACCGTCCGTCGCAGTCAATTTAGTTACCTGTTTTGAAATCCCGTTATTCAGCGCCTCTTTTAGGCCTCCCGAAATGTCGACCATTCCCAATTCACCAGTTTGTGGAAACTGATTCATAACTTGTTGCATTTCAGCGCAACCAAAAAGGGAAAATACCGCTGTTAAAATTAAAAATTTTTTCATGTTTATTGTTTTATGGGTTACTTCGGGCTGTCCGTCTTGAAGCTCGAGTCAAAAATACCACTTAATTCAAAAACAACGCCATTTATTTTCAGGAGCACAAAATTTGCCCTTTATCAGGAATAGTTGTCCCGCTGTCCGCTTTATCCATCCCGTTGAAAAACGGAATGGGATGTCACTCCCATCGGGGCTAATTAGGAAGTTTTTGCTTTTTTATCAACATCTGCGAGGAACGTCAAGCAATCAGTAAAAAAATTTGTAAATTGCGGCATTAAAATTATCATATTCTCAAAATGAAACCACAAACACCGTATATCCCTAAGAATAAAGTAAGAATTGTTACTGCAGCCTCCCTTTTTGACGGTCACGATGCAGCCATAAACATAATGAGAAGAATTATCCAAGCCACAGGTGTTGAGGTAATTCATCTAGGCCACGACAGAAGTGTTGAAGAAGTGGTTAATACGGCCATTCAAGAAGACGCTAACGCAATTGCGTTGACTTCTTATCAAGGAGGCCATAACGAGTACTTCAAATATATGTACGACTTGCTTCAAGAAAAAGGGGCGGGCCACATCAAGATTTTTGGCGGCGGAGGCGGAGTTATTTTGCCTTCGGAAATCGCCGAATTGCAAGACTATGGAATCACTCGTATATATGCGCCTGATGACGGTCGTTCAATGGGACTACAAGGAATGATAAATGACTTGGTGGAACGTTCTGATTTTCCTACCGGAAATAAACTGACGGATGAAGTAAGCCAATTGGAGTCCAAAAACCCAACGGCAATCGCCAGAATCATTTCTGCGGCAGAGAATTATCCGGAAATCGCGAAACCGGCAATGGACGCCATCCGCAAAATGAACGAAAACTGCAAAACGCCGGTTCTGGGAATCACGGGAACTGGAGGATCTGGTAAATCTTCGTTGGTGGATGAATTGGTTCGTCGTTTTCTGGTCGATTTCCCTGAGAAAACCATTGGGTTGATCTCCGTAGATCCGTCCAAACGCAAAACGGGAGGAGCGCTTTTAGGAGACAGAATCCGCATGAACGCCATCAACAACCCTAGAGTTTACATGCGCTCATTGGCAACGCGCCAATCTAATTTGGCTTTGTCAAAATATGTTGCCGATGCGATTCAGGTTATCAAGGCAGCAAAATACGATATCATAATCCTCGAAACTTCAGGAATAGGTCAGTCCGATACGGAAATC
>NZ_DATBVQ010000164.1:0-20800 GCF_036515215.1 Flavobacterium sp. | reverse complement strand
CCGAATACAAGATTCGTAGGATTATATAATTCGAAGTTTAACATGCTTATTTTTTTGCGTTTAATTGGTGTAATAATTTCTCGGCTACCAATTTAGAGGAAGCTGGGTTTTGTCCGGTGATCAACAAACCGTCTTCAACTGCATATGGATGCCAATCCGCCACTTTTGAATAAGTTGCTCCGTTTGCTTGTAAAGCATCTTCCAATAAGAAAGGAACAACGCCAGTTAACCCTACTGCTGCTTCTTCCGTATTGGAGAATCCTGTTACTTTTTTACCTTTTACTAAATATTCTCCATTCACTTTTACGTTTTTCAATACCGCTGGTGAGTGGCAAACGAAAGCTACGGGTTTGTTGTTAGTATAGAAAGCTGAAATCAATGCGCTTGATGTTTTGTCGGTGGCTAAATCCCAAAGCGGACCGTGACCTCCTGGGTAAAAAACGGCATCATAATCAGCCTCGTTCACATCCGATAATTTAATTGTGTTTTTTAGTTTTGCCAATATCTCAGCGTCTTTGTCCAGTCGTTTCGTGTCTTCTGTAGCGGCAGAAGGATCGTCACTTTTCGGGTCAATCGGGGGTTGTCCTCCCAGTGGTGTGGCAATATCGATTTGAACGCCTTTGTCGGCTAATTCGTAGTATGGAGCTGCAAATTCTTCGGTCCAATATCCTGTTTTTTCTCCGGTGTCTCCCAATTTATCATGACTGGTAAGAACAAATAATACTTTTTTCATACTTTTTTTATTTTGTTTTTGTGCGGTTGCGCTTAGGCAACCCACTGTTAATACTAATACTGTAAACAATGCTATTTTTTTCATGGTTTATTTTCTTTATACAAATTTACGGCGAATATGTTATTAGTAAAAATAATTTAAATTATGTTTGTAATAAATATATTTATATCATGGTCAATCTGGAATGGTACAGGACGTTTAAGTCGGTTTATAAAAACCGTAATTTTTCTTTGGCGGCCAAAGAATTATTTATCAGTCAACCGGCGGTCAGTCAACAAATGTCTATGTTGGAGGCGCATGTGGGCTATAAATTATTCAATAGGAAATCCAAAGGCGTTGAACCGACGGAATACGCTAAGTTACTGAATAACTTGATAATAGAGGCGTTAGACCGGTTGGAAAATGTGGAAAATGGTTTTCGTACCAAAGCTTTTAACGCCAACCGATTGATCACAATAGGGGTGTCTCAACATTTATTCAGCAGTTTGGGGAGTTCGCTAATCTCAAAATTCGACTATATTGATTTTAGTTTCCATGAAAATCAGACACTCTTTGAATTGGTCAACGCCAAGAAACTGGATTTTGCAATTGTGACCGCTAAATACGACACTTTTGATACCATTCAAAAAAAAGTGGGTGATATCAAACAAATTATCGTGGGTTCAACTACTGTTGATGGCATAAGATTAAAAGCCAAAATTAAAGGGAATGATTTTGCTGCGACGGAAAATTGGCTGAATGAACAGATTTGGTATAGCCACGATTCGGGAATTCCGCATGTGAAATTATTTTGGATGTATGTCTTTAACAAAAAAAGACCCTCCATAATCCCTAATTACATTATTCCTTCTGAATACGAAATGTTAAGGATACTCTCGAAAAATACGGGCGTTGCTATTGTATGGAATTGTAATGCCAAGTCGTTCCTGCGGGATAAAAAACTGCAATTATTGTGGGACAGCAAACAAATGCCCAATACTGAAGTATATATATTGTCAGGTAAAAACGACAATTTTAATACCGCTTTTCAAGAAATTGAGTCCGAGTTGAAAAATATATTAGGCTAATTATTTTTTGTAAAAATTATTGTGGTCAATGTATTTCCAAACTTTTGAAGGTAATAACGGCTGGATATTTTTTCCCTCTTTAATACTTTTTCGAATAAAAGTCGAAGAAATTTCGACAATGGGAGCATCAATAAGATGAACTTTCGGGTGCTTTTTTAAATCTAGATTTTCTTGTTCAGGCGAGGTTGCTTCGGCTGCTCGTCCTTTGGCCTCCAGTCTCGGATAAACGTATATGTCGTGATTTTGCAAAAGGACCCCGAAGTTTTTCCATTTGTGCAAGGACTTCAAATTGTCTTCTCCCATGATTAGTGAAAATTCATGGTCCGGATATTTTTCTTCGAGATGAACCAAGGTGTTCACAGTGTAATTAGGTTGCGATAATTTGAATTCGATATCGGACGGTTTTAGTTTCGGGAAATCCTCGGTTGCCAAGTGTACCATTTGCAAGCGGTGATAGTCATCCAATAAGGTTTCTTTCTTCTTGTGGGGGTTGTGCGGGGTAACGACTAACCACACCTGGTCTAAGTCAGCATTCTCCGCCATATGGTTGGCAATAATTAAATGGCCTACATGGATGGGGTTAAATGTTCCGAAATAAAGTCCTATTTTCATAGATTTAATTTAAAGATTTAAAAATTTAAGGATTGAAAGATTATCATCGGTTTTTAAATCTTGCAACTCTTCAATCTTTCAATTTCTATTTATTTACAAAATCTTTCACCAGCTGATAGGCCTCTTCTTTGGCGGTATCCAAATCGTAATTTTTTATGATGGTGTCAAATTGGGGGGCGGTAGCCAATTCTACGGAAGCTTTGGCGATACGCATATTGATCTTGTCATCGCTTTCCGTTGACCTTTTTTTCAATCTAATTTTCAATTCGTCAATACTGGGTGGTTTCACGAAAACGGCTAGTGTTTCTTCAGGGAATTTGTGCTTAATTCGCAGTCCACCGGCCACGTCGATATCAAAAATCACGTTTTTACCTTTTGCCCAAATGCGTTCCACTTCACTTTTTAGGGTGCCGTAGAAATTGTCGCGATAGACTTCTTCCCACTCCACAAAATCTTCGTTTTTGATGTGATTTTTAAATTCTTCCAAAGACATGAAGTAGTAATCTTTCCCGTTAACTTCCTCCCCACGAGCTTCTCGCGTCGCCGCTGAAATGGAAAACTCCAAATTAAGGTCTTCTTTGCCAAGTAAATGCCTAACGATAGTCGTTTTTCCGGAACCCGATGGCGCCGAAAAAACGATTAATTTTCCTTTTTTCATTTTATGCTGAATTTATTTCAGATTTTTTTTTGCCGAAACTTACAGTACGTTCAAGACCTGTTCCTTAATTTTTTCCAATTCGTCTTTCATTTGAACGACTAATTTCTGCATTTGTGCATGGTTTGATTTAGAACCCATGGTATTGATTTCGCGACCCATTTCTTGGGTAATAAAACCTAATTTTCTACCGTTGGCTTCCGTTCCGTTTATGGTTTCCAAGAAATAATCCAGATGATTGGTTAGACGAACTTTTTCCTCTGTAATGTCCAGTTTTTCCAAATAATAGATTAATTCTTGCTCAAAACGGTTTTCATCCACGTTTACCTTAAGTTCCGCAATTGCGGTTTGTAAACGATCTTTTATTGCCTGCACACGCTCTGGATCTAGTGCTAAAGCTTCCGTCATATATTGACGAATATTCCCGATTCGCAATTGAAATTCCTTTTCCAGTGACATTCCCTCGTCTCTTCTAAAAGTCAGGATGTTCTGAACAGCTTCCTCGACAACTGTTTGGATTTGTACCCAGTCATTTTCGTCAATTTCATCGCGCTCCACTTTTAAAGCGTCTGGCATTCTCACCGCCATTTTCATCAATTCGGTCTCATCTGCGTCAGCATAGATTTCTTTCAATTGCTTGATGTATCCTTTTACGATGGGCGCGTTTACTTTAGTTGAAGTTTGTTCTGCCGTGCTTTCGATAAAAATGGAAAAATCCACTTTTCCTCTTTCGAGTTTCACCGCTATTTGGTTACGCAACCCCAATTCCATTTCACGGTAAAGGGAAGGCATTCTCACGTTCAAATCCAGTCCTTTACTGTTTAGGGATTTTACTTCTATTGTTATTTTTTTGGTTGGTAATTGCAAAGTGGCTTTACCAAAACCCGTCATCGATTGTATCATATAATTTTCTAAAAGAGTTCAAAGATAAGAAAAAAGAGTTCATTGGCTAGAGTTAGACTCAGACGATGTGTTTAAGAATATAAATGTCAGCAGAGTGACCGTTAAGTTAGTTTTCAGCAGTTCCTTTTTTCTGGGTAACCATATAAACGCCGACAAAAATCAACATTGCCGAAATGATTTTTACCAAAGTCAAGTCGTCCTTTCCTAGGCCAATTGCAAAAACGGTGGCGAAGAAAGGCTGAAGGTAGATAAATACCGCGACGGTTGTTGGTTTTAATTCTTTCATCGTGAGTAGGTTTAGCAAATAGGTTACGAATGTCGAAATGACCACCACAAACGCTATCTTCCAATAAATATGCATCGGAACTATCGCCCAGTTTACCGCTTCAAATTGGCTCCAGCCAAAAGGTAAAACCATCAGAAAACCGAACAGATAAATCCATTTTACGAAGGTGAAGGCATTGTATTTATCCATCAATTTCTTGACGATTATCAAATAGAAACCGTAAGAAACCGCATTTACAAAAACTAGCACATTGCCTATGCTGGCATTAGTTGCAGTACCGATCGATTTGCCGTAAAGAATAAGAAAGGCCGTTCCTATCAATCCGAGAATTATCCCGATTACCATGCGTTTTTGCATGCGTTCTTTCATGATGATTGCCGACAGCAGCAATACAATCATCGGAGTTGTGACCATGATAACGGATGCCGAGATCGGCGAAGTGAGGCTTAATCCCTTAAAAAAAGTAAGCATGTTAAAAGCCACGCCAAAAAAAGCGGCCGCGATTATTCGAGGAAAATCTTTAAGGGCAATTTTTTCCTTTGGCATAAAGAACCACGAAAGCCAGAACAACAGCATTGCCCCGCTTACACGCAATAAAATAAAGCCATAGGCGTCAATGTGCTCTGGCATCACGTCCTTGGCAATGGTGAATGTAACTCCGTAAATTACCGAAACAATAGTAGCGCCAAAAAGCGCGACATTCCTTTTAGACATTCCCCAACGCTTTCATTACTTGGAGCATGTTTTGCTGGGTTCCGCCAACATATACGTTATTGTCAATTACAAAAACGGGTCGGCTCAAAAAAGTATAATGTTCCAGGATGTATTTTTTATAATCGGCTTCTGTCAAAGATTTGTTCTTTAAATCCATCGATTTGTACAATACCGCTTTTTTGCTGAATAAGGCTTCATAACTACCTGAAATTTGGTGCATTTCTTCTAATTCCTCTTCAGTTAAAGCCGTTTGCTTTATATCACGAAAAACTAGATTATTCCCTTTTGGTAATGATTTTATGATTTTTCGGCAAGTATCACAAGAAGCGATATAGTATATTTTATTCATAATAATTTCAATTTCTTTGTGCAAAGAAAAATCATTTGAAAGTGAAAATGATTATTTTTATAAAAAATTTAGAAAAATGCAACAAACATTCGACATTACCAGAACGAGCAGAAAACTATTGTCCCAATTTTTAGAAAAACATACTTTAGAACAACTCAACGCAATTCCAGAAGGCTTTAACAATAATTTGATTTGGAATATTGCCCATATCGTGGTGGTGCAGCAGATGCTTGTTTATAAATTGTCCGGTTTACCTATGATGATTTCTGACGAAATGGTCGATAAATACAAGAAAGGCAGTAAGCCGGAACATGACGCGACGCAAGCGGAAGCGGATGAAATCAAGGAATTGCTCTTAAAAACAATCGATCAAACCGAAACTGATTTTGAAAATAAAATGTTCGAAAACTATCAGCAATACCCAACTTCGACTGGATTTACCCTGAATAATGCGGGGGATGCCATGTCGTTCAATTATTTTCACGAAGGCATACATCTTGGGGTCATATTGAGTATTAAAAAATATATTTAATACATTCTCCCGCCAAAGATTGATTACTTGAGGAGCAAATAATCATTTATCTCTTTGTAAGACAATAGCAATTCTTTAGGGCCATCAGCATAAGATGCCGCCTCATAAGGGTTGTAATATAAAAGCAGCCCTTTGTCCGTGTAAAAAATATTGAGAGGCAAGCTGAACTTGTCACCTTCAAAAAGAAGTCCTGTAGCGTTAATGGACTTGTTTTCAGGAATGTTGTATTTGTTTCTGAATTTTTTTTCGGCGAATGCCTTAAAAGCGTTTTGGTCCTTAAACAATTGACTGTTTGGGATTGATTTCCCGGTCGCAGGATCAAAAAGCAAAGAACGCAGCCCCTGATAACCATGGGCGCCACCGGTAAAGGTGTAATGCTTGATTTGTATGTTTAGGATGCTGTCAGACTGGTATTTTACGCTTCCTTCCACTTCAGCTTCCCATCCAAAAACGTCTTTTGGATATTCTTTTCGAAGTTGTTCATAAGAGCCGATAAATGAATTTAGTAGCCCATCATAATTGGTCGAGGTGTATGGTTTCTCACCAAAATAAATGATCTGCTTCAAAACGGAAAACACTTTTTTGTTGATGCTGTCCGCCACGATCGGGACGTCTTTCGCAATTGGGACAGTGACTGTTATATGGGGACAATTTTCAGTACATGCTAAGCTGGTTTTCTTCTCGAAGGACTGGTTTTCAAAAACCAATTCTTTTGAACAGCGCGCCATCGAAAAAAGTAATATAGCGTATAGTACAATATATTTCATTTCAAAAAATGTTAATTAAATACAAAGGTATGGACTTGTGCCTTAGCAAGAATAAATTTAAAGCTAAGTTTGCTATGTCATTAAAAATTGAAAGATATGAAATTCAACACTAAAACGATACATGGTGGACAACATCACGACCCATCGACTGGGGCGGTTATGCCTCCGGTGTTTCAAACTTCTACATTTGCACAAACCAGTCCAGGGAAACCTATTGGGGATTATGTATACAGCCGGTCGGCAAATCCAACCAGAACAGCATTAGAAGCCGCGCTAGCGAGTATCGAAAATGGTGCTAAAGGTTTGGCGTTTTCATCCGGTTTGGCTGCCACAGATTGTTTGTTGCGTTCTTTCAAGGCAGGCGACGAAATCATCGCTATGGACGATTTGTACGGAGGTACGTATAGATTGTTTACTAAGATTTATAAAGACTCGGGGATTAAGTTTCATTTTGTGGATATGAATGATTTGGATAATTTCCAGTCCTTTATTAATGAGAATACCAGATTGGTTTGGTTAGAAACACCAACAAATCCTTTGATGAAATTGGCAGACATAGCGGCAATTGCCAAAATCACAAAAGCGAAGAATATACTTTTGGCTGTTGACAATACTTTTGCAACGCCATACTTGCAGAATCCATTAGACTTGGGGGCGGATGTAGTGATGCATTCGGCTACAAAATACCTATCGGGTCATTCTGATGTTGTGGCAGGGGCTTTAATTGCTAAAACTGCTGAACTGGGCGAGCAATTGCTCTTTCAACAATTTGCAACCGGAGCGACACTTGGGCCAATGGATAGTTTTCTTGTCCTTAGGGGAATAAAAACATTGCATTTAAGGATGCAAAGGCATTGTGAAAACGGCGAGAAAGTGGCTGAATTTTTAAATAATCACCCGAAGGTAAAAACGGTTTATTACCCGGGACTAGCCAGTCATCCTTATCATGAAATTGCCAAAAAGCAAATGAGCGGATATGGGGGGATGGTTTCTTTTGATTTTGCGTCGGGGAAAAAAGAAGATTCAGTTGATTTCTTAGAGAAAGTTAGAATATTCACTCTGGCAGAATCATTGGGAGGGGTAGAGTCTTTGGCAAATCACCCCGCTTTGATGACGCATGCTTCCATACCGGAAGACAAACGTAAAGAAGTGGGAATTACCGATGATTTAGTGCGTCTAAGCGTAGGGATAGAAGATATAGACGATCTGATCGAAGACTTGGAACAAGCATTGGCCTAAGCCAAACATTTTTCCACAATGAATAAAAGAAATCCCAATTTAGAATTGGGATTTTTGTTTTTCTATGGACAGAAAATATCCTATTGCAAATAGTATATATAGCCCACATTAAACCACACTAACCAGTCGTTTGCTTTGTTCTCCTTGTAAATCGCCGGGTTGGGATTTAAACCATCCACCCAATTCGAGAAAAAATATTGAAAGCGCAAATCCACCATTAGATCGCGTAATGGAGTTAACTTATAGCGTGTTCCCACACTGGAGACTACTGACCAGACGGAACCTCCTTCTGTTGAAAAACCATAAGGGCGATTGTCGGTAGGGACTAAATATTTTGGGAATGTAGTTAAGGGCGTGCCCAACGGTCCAAGTGTCGAGTAAGCCTCGGCATTGTAATAACTGAATTGGGCTCCCAGACTAACAAATGGACCCAAACTACCTATTCTGGCGGTGAAATCACGGATACTAAAAGGGAAATACTCCAATTGCATACCTATATTAGTAACGGCAGTGCTTCCTTTCATAGCCCGTAATTGATCGGCACCTAATCCGGTATGGTCAGGAGCAACCCATTCACCAAGATGCTCTAGGTTGGTTTTATTGTAAGACAATTCGCTTCTTAATTTAAAATGATCGTTAAAATAGGTTTCAGGTGTATAGCAGTTACAGTCCGCTTCGTAGGAGAAATTTAAGTAATGTATAATTCCGATTCCCATTCCTGTATTTCCGATATTGGTGTCAAAATTATAACGCTGACCATAGTCAGATTGAAAAGCTACAGGGCCAGCTATAACTCCCACTTCGTGCGAGAAGCCGAACTGAGCATTTGAATTATTTGCGAAGCCGAATAAAACAAACAAAATAAGAGAGATGTATCTGAGCATTTTTTGTTAAAATTTCGAGTATGGACAAATATATAAAAAACATCATTCATCCATTAAAATTAAAATCAAAAATAAGTAAACAAATAGTAATTTGCTTAAGAAAACGACAATGATTTTATATGTTTGCTAACTTCAAAAGCCAAAATTTTAAGGAATGATTAATAAAAAGATAATTCGCCAAGATATAATTAAATATTAATTAGAAATATTCTTATAAAATGTATATTTGTACACTCTAACGAAAACGTTTTCTTAAACGTTAATAATCTAATAATCATGTCACAAAGTATTACTACTTTTATTGAAGAGGTTACTAAAAAAAACCCAAACGAACCGGAATTCTTACAGGCAGTTTTAGAAGTTGCTGAAACAGTGATTCCTTTTATCGAAGAAAATAAAAAATACCAGAACAAAATGCTTTTGGAAAGAATGGTCGAATCTGACCGAATCATTATGTTTCGTGTAGCTTGGATTGATGATAAAGGAGCGACTCAAGTAAATAGAGGATACCGTATCCAGATGAATTCTGCTATCGGACCATACAAAGGGGGACTTCGTTTTCACCCGTCGGTGAATTTGAGTATCTTAAAATTTTTAGCATTCGAACAAACATTTAAAAATAGCCTAACCACATTGCCAATGGGTGGTGGAAAAGGTGGAGCTGATTTTGATCCAAAAGGGAAATCAGACAATGAAGTGATGCGTTTTTGCCAAAGTTTCATGACAGAACTGTCTAAACATATCGGTGCAAACACGGATGTTCCTGCAGGGGATATTGGTGTAGGAGGAAGAGAAGTTGGATATATGTTCGGTCAATATAAAAGGCTAAGAAACGAATTCACAGGTGTTTTGACCGGTAAAGGAATATCTTTTGGAGGTTCATTGATCAGACCTGAGGCAACTGGATATGGAGCGGTTTATTTTGCTCAAAGTATGTTAGAAACAAAAGGGAATAGTTTTGAAGGTAAAACAGTTGTGGTTTCCGGTTCTGGAAACGTAGCGCAATATGCTACCGAAAAAGCGACTCAATTAGGTGGTAAAGTGGTGACTATGTCAGATTCTGCCGGTTATATTTATGATGCCGAAGGTATTGATGCCGAGAAATTGGCTCATGTTATGGAGATCAAAAATGAGTTGAGAGGAAGAATTAGCGAATATGTTAAGAAATATCCTAAAGCGAAATATGTTGCAGGAGCACGTCCTTGGGAAGTGAAATGTGATATTGCGTTGCCTTGTGCAACTCAAAACGAATTAAATGAAGAGGAAGCTAAAGCTTTAGTGGCGCACGGATGTATTTGTGTAGCCGAAGGGGCTAACATGCCTACTACGCCAGAAGCGGTTATAGTATTCCAAAAAGCAAAATTATTGTTTGCTCCAGGAAAAGCGTCAAATGCTGGTGGAGTTGCAACTTCAGGATTGGAAATGTCTCAAAACTCATTGAGATTAAGCTGGACTTCTGAAGAAGTAGACCAAAAACTAAAAGAAATCATGCTTGCGATTCACGCTTCATGTGTGAAATACGGTTCTGATGCTAGTGGTTATGTTGATTATGTAAAAGGTGCAAACATCGCTGGATTTGTAAAAGTGGCTGATGCTATGCTAGCTCAAGGGGTAGTATAAATCTTTTTTAAATATTTAAAAAGCCTTCTGCCGAAGTTTCGGACAGAAGGCTTTTTTTTTGGCAGAACAAAAATCGGATACTTTTGTTTGTGCTATATTTGTGAATCTATAGTCATACTGATAATGAAAAAACGGCTTTTAAGTTTACTGCTTCTACTGGTCATTCAAATGAGTTTTGCCCAAACTAATTTGTCTTGGCAGGGTTATTTTTCATACAATGAAATTAAAGACGTGTCATTGTCGCCGACCGCTATTTTTGCGGCTTCAGAAAACGCCTTGTTTTATGTAAATACAATAAGCAACCAAATGAAGACGACCAATACGGTAGACGGTCTTTCAGGCCAAACTATCAGTTCCCTTCATTATAGTTCCCAATTCAACAAATCGCTCGTTGGCTATGAAAACGGATTAATGATTGTTATCAACGAGGCTGACGGAAGCATGTTAAACGTGGTAGACATTATAAACAAACAACTTCCCGTCAACATGAAAAAAATAAATCATTTCATGGAATACGACGGAATTGTTTATGTTTCCTGTGATTTTGGAATCGTGCAATTCGATTTAAAGACCAATCTCTTCGGAGATACATATTTCATAGGTGATGATGGTGCGGAAATCAGCGTCAGACAAACGGCGGTTTACAATGGATTTATTTACGCAGCCACAAACAATGGCATTCGAAGAGCGGCTGTCACCAATGAAAATTTAAATGATTTTAATCAATGGAGTCAGATTGCGGCAGGAAGCTGGTCGAGTATAGAAACTTTTGACACAGAATTGGTCGCGATTAACAGTTCAGGATTTATTCACAAATACAATACAAATACGAATTCCTTTGACGGCTTCGTGGCTCTTGCACAAACGACTTTGGATATGAGAGCAAACGACACTTATTTGATCATTACAAGCCAGAACAGTGTTTTTGTCTACAATAATCAAATGCAGTTGGTACGTCAAATAAACAGTAGTCAAGTACAGGAGAGTCCCATTTTTAGCTGTGCTGCAAGCATAGGTGATAAAATATATATTGGAACAAAAGAAAACGGCTTATTTACAACGACAATAGTTGCCGTTTCTAATTTTGAAAACACAACCCCGTCTGGGCCTTCAAGAAACAATATTTTTGCGCTTCAAACTACTTCGACTTCGGTTTGGGCAGTTTATGGGGATTATTCGGTAGATTATAACCCGTATCCATTAGATGAGTATGGAATCAGTAAGTTCACGGCAACAGGCTGGCTAAACATTCCTTATGAAGCAGTTCTGGGAGCAAAATCATTGGTAAGAATTGCCGTGAACCCTAGTAATGAGAATGAAGTATATATTGGCTCCTCTTATTCTGGTTTGTTGAAATTAGAAAATGATGTACCCACAGTTTTATATAACCAAACAAATAGTGGACTGGAGCAGATCTCATTCATACCAAATTATTTTAATGATGTTAGAGTGAACGGAGCCACATATGACAAATCAGGGAATTTATGGGTCAATAATAGTTTGGTTAACAGCGGTATAAAAGTGTTAAAGGCCGATGGAACATGGCAAAGTTTCTCGACAAAATCAATACTAATTGATGCCGAGGAATGCAGTTACGGTAGAATGACAGTCGATAAAAACGGAACGAAATGGCTAACCACTAATAAGGATGGTGTTATAGGTTTTAACGAAAGTAATAACACGTTTAAGAAAATCACATTTGGACCTGACACAGGAAATTTGCCTATCGCAGATGCAAGGGCAGTCGCGGTTGACAACAGAAACCAACTTTGGATCGGGACCACGAAAGGGCTGCGGATATTGCCTAATGTGGGTAATTTTCAAACGGAAAGCCAACTGACGACTAATTCAATTATCATATTAGAAGACAATCTAGCACAAGAATTATTGTACGAGCAATTCATTACTGATATTGTTGTCGACGGCGCCAATAATAAATGGATCGGTACCGCAGACTCCGGTTTGTTTCTGGTTTCCCCAAACGGTCAGGAAACGATATATCATTTTACGATAAACAATTCACCGTTGCCAAGTAATGCCATCAACGACGTTGACATTAATAGTTCAACCGGTGAGGTTTTTATTGCCACGGACAGGGGATTGATTTCTTTTAAGGGAATTGCAACAAAAGCAAGTGAGGATCTAAGTAAAGCTTACGTTTATCCGAATCCGGTCCGGCCAGAATATGAGGGCACCGTCAAAATCGCTGGCTTGATAGACAAGGCCAACGTAAAAATCACTGACATTGAAGGGAATCTTGTCTATGAAGCCACTTCTGAAGGGGGCACGCTGGAATGGGATACTTCTGCTTTTGGGAAATACAAAGTGGCTTCCGGGGTATACATGATTTTTATTTCGGCGCAAGACGGAGTGGAAACCAAAGTGAAAAAAGTGATGATAATCAGATGATTTCAAGGGTCTGTATAGAATGGATGCTCAATATTTTTGTAAATGAATAATAACAACAATTGCTTTGATTTTTTAAGAATGTTTTTTGCTTTAAATATTCTATTGGCACATCTTGCTGAACTTTCTCAAAATAGAAGCTTCCATTTTTTATCAAACTATACTAATGCTATTATTGGCATCAAGGGTTTTTTTGTTATAAGTGGTTTTCTGGTGGCCAAAAGCTATTTAAACACTCCGTCGTTAAAAAAATATTTTATCAAGAGAGTAAAGAGAATTGTCCCAGCTTACGTTTTTGTATTGCTGCTGTCGGTTTTAATTTTGGCTTTTTTTGGAAAGCATAGTTTTACAGAATATTTTAAAGATATAAACGTTTATAAATATTTAGGGTGGAATTTGTTTTTTCTGAATTTTATGCATCCCTGCTTGCCTGGTCTTTTTGAAAACAATCTTATGTGTGCTGTCAATGGCTCGTTATGGACTTTAAAAGTGGAGGAAGGCTTTTATATCAGTTTGCCGTTTATTTTTTACTTTATTAAAAAAGTTAATAAGCCGTTTATTGTACTGATAGCAATCTATTGTTTGTCGCTATTGTATTGGTTTATAATGGACGATTATTTTAATAAGCCGTTGCTGGCGAAACAATTACCCGGGTATTTGGCCTATTTTGCAGTGGGGATATTTTTATATTTGAACTTAGATTTTGTTTTAAAAAATAATAAAATGTTGATATTAATGGCGATTTCAACGTTGGTGATTTCTCAGTATATTGACTTAAACACAAACGTTTTCTATCCCGCGGTATTTGGGATATTGGTTATAGCTGCAGCTTACAGTTTCTCGTTTCTTAATGATTTCGGAAAATTTGGTGATTTTACGTATGGGATTTATATCTATCATTTTCCAATAATTCAGCTTTTTAGACAGTATAATTTATTTGAAAAATATAATCCAATCCTAATGGCAACATATGTAATTTCATTAACCTTTTTATTTGCAGCTTTTTCTTGGTATTATGTAGAGAAAAGATTTTTGGATCGATTCAAAACTCATATTTAAAATGCAAGTCAAAACCAAAGCCATCGTTATTTCATCTATAAAATTCCAGGAAAAGAGCCTGATTGTGAAATGTTTCACGCAATCGCACGGCTTGAAATCCTACTTTGTAAGGGATGCTTTTTCGGGCAGGAAATCAAACCAAAAAATCGCCTATTTCCAGCCGCTGACTATTCTTGAAATCGAAGCTGTCCACAAGAATAAAGGGACTTTGGAAAACTTCAAAGAAATCAAAATTAGCACGCCATTTCAGACCATTCATTCGGATATCTTTAAAAGTACTATCGTGATCTTTATTTCTGAAATTCTACATCATTCGATACACGAGGAAGAAACAAACGAGTCACTTTTTAGCTTCCTGGAAACGGCCTTTCTATGGCTGGACCATCATGATGAAATAGCCAATTTCCATTTGATTCTAATGTTGGAAGCAACAAAATATCTTGGTTTTTATCCCGATGTTTCCGATATGGACATGCCTTTTTTCGAAATGACGGAAGGCGTTTTTACCCCGTTTCACGCCATTAGTTCCCTGACGGAGCATGAAACGAATTTGTTCAAAAAACTCATCGATTTAAAATTCGATACTGACCAAAAAACCTTCCATGTCATTGAAAGGCAAATTGTGTTGAAAATTCTGATTGATTACTACAGTTTTCATCTTGACGGCTTCAAAAAACCGAAATCCTTGGAGGTTTTAAAGGAAGTTTTTTCTTAGGAAAAAGCAACTAGTCTTCCCAAATATGACAAGAAAAAGCGAAGCTAATTCTAATGGATTCATCCAATTATTATCTAGTTCAATGGCGCGCAAATCGAATTATTCTTACTTTTAAATTAGCTGAAAGCTAGCGGTTAACAAAAATCCGCGTCAATTCATGAATTTCGTGTTTAATTATTGAAAATTCCTTACTTTCGCACTTCGATTAAAGAAAAGGATAAAATGAGCACAAAATTTACTGAATACAAAGGACTTGACTTACCAACAGTAGCGTCAGAAGTACTTGATTTTTGGAAGAAAGAAAACATATTTGAAAAAAGCATAACGACTCGCGAGGGAAACCCGCCATTCGTATTTTTCGAAGGGCCACCTTCGGCAAACGGCTTACCGGGAATTCACCATGTTATGGCGCGCGCTATCAAGGATATTTTTTGCAGATATAAAACACAAAAAGGATTTCAAGTAAAGCGCAAAGCCGGTTGGGATACCCATGGTTTGCCTGTGGAATTGGGGACGGAGAAGGAGCTAGGAATTACAAAAGAAGATATAGGAACGAAAATTTCCATTGAAGATTATAACGAGGCGTGTAAAAAAACCGTGATGCGCTATACTGACGTGTGGAATGACTTGACCGAAAAAATGGGGTATTGGGTTGATATGGACGATCCGTATGTGACTTACAAGCCCAAATATATGGAGACCGTTTGGTGGCTTTTGAAGCAAATCTACAACAAGGATTTGATGTACAAAGGATACACCATTCAACCGTATTCACCAAAAGCTGGTACTGGTCTGAGTTCGCATGAAGTGAATCAACCGGGAAGTTACAGAGACGTGACTGATACTACGGTTGTGGCTCAATTTAAAACAATAAATGAAACATTACCTAAAGTTTTAAAAAACTTAGGCGATATAGACATACTTGCGTGGACTACGACCCCATGGACTTTGCCTTCAAATACTGCTTTGACCGTTGGGCCAAAAATAGACTACGTTGTCGTGAGAACATTCAATCAGTATACCTTTCGTCCTTCGAATGTAGTTTTGGCTAAAAATTTGGTTGGAAAACAGTTCGGGAAAGGCTTTTTCGAAAGTGCAGAAGAGTATGATTTTGAAAATTTCAAAGAAGGAGATAAAAAAATTCCGTACCAAATCGTTGCTGAATGTAAAGGGTCAGATTTAGTGGGAATTCGCTATGAGCAATTAATGCCTTTCGCTTTACCTTATGAAAATCCGGAAAATGCTTTTAGGGTAATTTCGGGAGATTTTGTGACCATTGAGGATGGAACAGGAATTGTACACACCGCTCCGACTTTTGGTGCAGACGATGCAAAAGTGGCGAAAGAAGCTTCTCCGGAAGTGCCGCCTTTATTGGTTTTGGATGAAAATGGAAATCCGGTTCCTCTGGTTGATTTGCAAGGAAAATTCACTTCTCATATGGGTGAATATGCCGGTAAATACGTAAAAAACGAATATTATGACGAGGGCGAAGCTCCTGAGCGTTCTATCGACGTTGAGATTGCTATTCAATTAAAAGAAGAGAACAAAGCGTTTAAGGTAGAGAAATACGTTCACAGTTACCCACATTGTTGGAGAACGGATAAACCCATTTTATACTATCCCCTGGATTCCTGGTTCATAAAAATCACGGAAGTCAGAGACAGAATGTTCGAACTGAACGAAACCATCAACTGGAAACCAAAATCGACAGGGGAAGGACGTTTCGGGAACTGGATAAAAAACGCCAACGACTGGAATTTGTCACGTTCAAGATATTGGGGAATCCCGTTACCAATATGGAGAAATGAGGAAGGAACCGAAGAAATCCTGATAGGTTCGATAGAAGAATTATACAACGAAATCGAAAAATCTATCCAAGCCGGTTTCCAAAAAGAAAATCCTTTTAAAGGTTTTGAAATTGGAAATATGGCTGAAGAAAACTATGATTTAGTTGATTTACATAAAAATGTGGTCGATGCGATTACTTTGGTTTCTGCTTCAGGGAAACCGATGAAAAGGGAGGCTGATCTGATTGACGTTTGGTTTGATTCAGGTTCGATGCCGTATGCACAATGGCATTATCCTTTCGAAAACAAAGACAAAATAGACGAAAATAAAGATTTCCCCGCTGATTTTATTGCAGAAGGAGTGGATCAAACACGTGGGTGGTTTTATACCTTGCATGCCATAGCTACATTGGTTTTTGATAAAGTAGCCTACAAAAATGTGGTTTCAAACGGTTTGGTTTTGGACAAAAACGGACAGAAAATGTCAAAGCGATTAGGGAACGCAGCAGATCCTTTTGACACACTGAATGAATATGGCCCGGATGCCACAAGATGGTATATGATATCAAATGCCAATCCTTGGGACAATTTAAAATTTGACTTAGAGGGAATCGCAGAAGTTCGCAGGAAATTCTTCGGAACCCTATACAATACCTATTCTTTCTTTAGTTTATATGCCAATATTGACGGATTCAAGTACGATGAGGCCGAAATTCCGTTGAACGAAAGACCCGAAATTGACCAATGGATTATTTCGGAATTGAATACTTTGGTAAAGGATGTCGATGGTTTCTATGCCGATTATGAGCCAACGAAAGCGGCTCGTGCGATATCTGAATTCGTTCAGGAAAATTTGAGCAACTGGTATGTTCGTTTGTGCAGAAGACGTTTCTGGAAAGGGGAATATGCGCAAGACAAAATTGCTGCTTACCAAACGTTGTATACCTGCCTGTTAACTATAAGTAAATTGGGAGCCCCAATTGCCCCGTTCTTCATGGACAAGCTTTACAGAGACTTAACTTTGGCAACGCAGTCAGAAAACTATGACAGTGTACATTTGGCCAAGTTCCCGGTTTCGGTTGACAACTATGTTAATAAAATGTTAGAGAGCAAAATGCAGAAAGCGCAGACCATTTCGTCATTGGTGTTATCACTGCGAAAAAAGGAAATGATCAAGGTGCGTCAACCTTTGCAAAAGGTAATGATTCCAGTGCTTGACGAGAGTCAGAGGCTCGAGATTGAGGCTGTTTCCGAGCTGATAAAGGCTGAGGTGAATGTCAAGGAAATCCTGCTTTTAGACGATGCTTCGGGGGTTCTGGTGAAGCAAATAAAGCCTAATTTTAAAGCGCTGGGGCCTCGTTTCGGAAAAGATATGGGTCTGATTTCCAGTAATATACAGAAATTTTCGGCCGAAAAAATCAGCCAATTGGAGAGTAATGGAACTATTGATGTTGTTATTGGTGGAAAAAGCATAACTTTAACATTAGAAGACGTAGAGATTTCGTCCCAAGACATAGAAGGATGGTTAGTTGCCAATTCAAACGGAATAACGGTGGCACTTGACATAGTGATTTCTCCTGAGTTGAAAAAAGAAGGGATAGCAAGAGAATTAGTAAACAGAATTCAAAATATAAGAAAGGATTCGGGATTTGAAGTGACGGACAAAATAAAGGTCCATTTACAGAAAAATGACACTTTAGAGGAGGCAATAGAGCCAAATGCAGCATATATTAAATCAGAAACATTAACAGAAGAATTGGTTTTTGAAGAAGAGGTGGAAAATGGCACAGAAATTGAGTTTGACGAGATAAAAACAAAAATAAAAATTACTAAATAATCAGAAGATGGTAGATGCACCAACAAGATACTCTGACGCCGATTTGGCAGAGTTCAAAGAGATAATTCTAAATAAAATACAAAAAGCGCAAGCTGATTTGGATTTGATAAAGAGCGCCTACATGAATGATTTAAATAATGGTACGGATGATACCTCGCCTACATTTAAAGCATTTGAGGAAGGAAGTGAAAGCATGTCCAAGGAAGCGAACTCGCAGCTGGCGATCCGTCAGGAAAAATTCATTCGTGATCTGAAGAATGCATTATTCCGTGTAGAGAATAAAACCTACGGCGTATGCAGAGTAACAGGCAAACTAATTAACAAAGACAGATTAAAAGTCGTTCCGCATGCTACTATGAGTATAGAAGCCAAAAATTTACAACGATAGTCTCACATCCGTTATATAAATATTTAACGCTCCATTGGGAGCGTTTTTTTTGATAAAATTATTACTTTTGCGCCACTTAAAATTTTAAAAATGTCATTACGAAAAGCGTATCTACTTATCTTCATCATATTAATCGTTGATCAGGTTTCAAAAATATTTGTAAAAACTAATTTTATACTTGGTGAAGAAGTTGAAGTTTTTAGCTGGTTTAAAATTCTTTTTATTGAAAATGAAGGAATGGCCTGGGGAACTGAAATTCCGGGCACCTATGGTAAATTATTCTTGACTGTTTTTAGACTGGTTGCAGTTGGTGGAATTGGGTATTGGTTATGGGATTCTGTGGAACGAAAACACAGCTCAAATTACTTAATTGTGGCAATAGCATTGATTCTGGCAGGAGCCTTTGGTAACATCATTGATTCGGTATTTTACGGAGTTATATTCGATGACAGCCATTCTCAACTGGCCACGATATTTACTGACCAACCCTATGGAAAATATTTTCACGGCAAGGTAGTCGACATGTTTTACTTTCCGTTTTGGCACGGAAACTTGCCGAGTTGGTTGCCAATTTGGGGAGGAAAAGAGTTTACGTTTTTTAATGCCATCTTCAATGTTGCCGATATGGCCATTTCTACCGGAGTGGGAATATTGATTTTTTTCAACAAAAAGGCTTTTCACAAGAATTAAATTAAAATTTAGATAAAAAAAAAGGGACCCATTCAAATTTGAATGGGTCCCTTTTTTTTATTTGTTGTGACCGGGAGCGTATCGTTTCGCGCTTTTTCCGCCGTATATCTTTTTAGCTTGACCAGGCGGGAGTTTTTTAGCTTTATATGTTGATCTGCTGGTTCTAGTTTGTATGCTGCAGTTTGACAATGAAACTGTAAACAGCAGCACTAGAATTGCCATTACAGATCTTGGGCATTTAATTTTTTTCATAGGTATAAAATAATATTGATGGCGAAATTAAGCTTTTTAAAATTGATAAACAGTAATCGGGCTTACGCAATAATCCAATTTAACATCTGTTTCGCAAATATCGGTAATCAATTCTTCCGCTTCGAAAAACGAAAGGCCAATTTTAATTGTTTCTGGTTTGCATTCCGATAAAAAAACATCATAAAATCCTTTGCCATATCCCACTCGATGTCCCTGTTTGTCGAAGGCCAATAGCGGAACAAAAACCACTTCAATTTTAGCCGAGGGAACTTCGATTCCGTCAACAGGTTCGGGAATATTATACTCGTTTTTTTTGATTTTTGTATTGTCCGTCAGCAGAAAATGGGTCATATTGCGGGTTTCGAAATCGGATTTCGAAATGATAATCTCCTTATCCTTTCCTGAAAGCAAATGCAAGATCAGTTCTGTGTCCACTTCTTTTTGTTCGGCTATAGGCAAGAAAACATGGAAATAGGTCTTATCCCAGATAGGCAGCGCCAAAAGTTTATTGGCAACGGCTAAACTCTTATCTTTCAATTCATTCTCAGATAGTTGGGTTCTTAATGCTTTATACTTCGAGCGTAATTTCTTTTTTTGCATGACTGCTGTCTTTTAAATCAGCTATAAAAGTACTCAAATGATCTACTTCAACATGATCCATAATCACAATTTTATACCCATCGATTGCGTTGGTTGGATTTTGTAGAGTTGCGTAATTGGTTCTTTTATCAAAACACAAACGTTCAGGCCGACGAAATTTGACTGGCCTAAGCGTCTATTTCTCTAAAGTTGTTGATATATGATATATGGCATCGCCTTGATAGACAATGGGTGCCTGATTAACATTGATAATATATCCGGAATTTGGTGATTTTACCCTATGCTCGATTTTACCGTAAGGGTCCGAAATAGTAGCTAATAATTGCCCTTTCTCGATATAACTTCCTACCATTGTTATGCTGTGAAACATTCCGGAATATTTGGCTCGAATCCAGCTCGATTTTTTAATGTATATGGTTTCATCATCAGGAATTGTGATGTTTTGACTATCCTTCAACATTCCAAGGTGGTTCAGTATTCTCACGCTGCCCTCTACCCCTTGTTTGGTTATTCCCTCATTCAAATCAATGGACTTCCCTCCTTCGAATAATAGCATTTTGACGCCTAATTTATCACATGCGTTTCTGTAAGAACCCGCAATATTTTTTGAATACAGCGCAAAGGGTGCGTGGAACACGTCGGCCAAGGTCTTTAATTCGGAATTATTTGGGGCGATTCGAACCTGCGCTGCATTGAATCGGCTGG
>NZ_DATBVQ010000163.1:0-12993 GCF_036515215.1 Flavobacterium sp. | reverse complement strand
CAATTGCGCTTTGGTGATTTCGGTAATCATTTCGGCTAATTTCTTTTGTTGCAGTTGAGTTCCGGCAATAGGTTTGTCAAACTGTATTCTTTCTTTTGCATAACGCAAAGCGGTATCGTAACAGTCCATTGCGGCACCAATAGCGCCCCAAGCAATACCGTAACGGGCAGAATCTAAACAGCCAAGAGGTGCTCCCAAACCGGATTTGTTCGGCAACAGATTTTCTTTGGGTACTTTGACGTTGTCAAAAATAAGTTCCCCTGTAGAAGATGCTCTAAGGGACCATTTGTTGTGTGTTTCCGGAGTTGAAAAACCTTCCATCCCACGTTCTACGATAAGTCCGTTAATTCTTCCCGTTTCGTCTTTCGCCCAAACAACCGCAATGTCGGCAAATGGTGCGTTTGAAATCCACATTTTGGCACCGTTCAATAAATAATGGTCTCCCATATCTTTATAGTTGGTGATCATGCTTCCAGGGTCTGAACCATAATTAGGTTCAGTCAATCCAAAACAACCAATGAATTCTCCAGTGGCTAATTTTGGTAAATATTTCATGCGTTGCTCTTCGTTACCGTATTTCCAAATTGGATACATAACCAAAGAAGACTGTACTGATGAAGTTGAGCGAACTCCTGAATCACCACGCTCGATTTCTTGCATTATTAATCCGTATGATATTTGGTCTAGTCCCGCTCCGCCGTATTCCACAGGGATATAAGGTCCGAAACCTCCAATTTCACCCAAACCTTTTATGATCTGTTTCGGGAATTCAGCTTTTTGGGCATATTCTTCAATAATTGGGGAAACTTCACGTTTTACCCAGGCACGTGCAGAATCACGCACTAATTTGTGTTCTTCAGATAATAAATCATCTAATAAGTAGTAATCCGGCGACTGAAATAAATCTGGTTTCATATGGAGCTTTTTTTATAATGGTAAGGCAGTTGTTAACTTGTGCTAATAAATATAGCATAAAATTAAGGCAATTTGCACGATTGGTTGTTTTTACGCGACAAATTTACATAAAGAAATATAACAAAACCAGTATGAAATGTTATATTTTTAAACAAATAATGTGAAACAGTTGTTTTTTAAAGTATAGTGGTAGAAATGCCATTAAATAATGGCTTAGAAACTTGTACGAGGTAGACTGGGTAATAAAAGAATAAGGTAAGTATTGAAATATGCTGTTTTTAGAATTACATCTTCAAATAGAAGTCCTTAGTCAATTCAATATATTCGGTCGTGTATTGGTGACGGGCAGTTTCAATGATCAATTCGTTGAGTATCAAGTCAGGATTTTCCTGTCGGCTAAAAGCCAATAAACTGCGTTTGATTTCTGTGGTTGGTGTTCCCTTGACACGAGTTATTTTTAAGGGAAACAATTCACATTCCTTGGCTAAAGCCAAAAATTTTTCTTCCTCTTTGAAAGGGATAATTACCGCAAAAATTCCGCTTTCGGAAAGTAACAGGGCTGCCGCTTCAATCAGATCTTCAAAAGGCATGACGTCTTGGAAACGTGCCGTATCCCTTTGCTTGCATTCGGTTTTGTAATCCTCGCTGTAAAAAGGGGGGTTGGAAACGATTAAGTCGTATTCGTCTTCGGGTTCTTCGACAAATTCGTCCAAGCCCGCATGAAAACAGAATAGCCGGTCACCCCAGGGGGAGCTTTCAAAATTGTCTACCGATTGTTCATATGCTTCTTCGTCAATTTCTAGTGCGTCAATTTGTTCGGCGTGACTGCGCTGCGCTAACATCAAGGCGATTATTCCGGTTCCGGTTCCGATATCCAAAATACTGAACGGATTATTTTCGATCGGGGTCCAAGCGCCAAGCAAAACGCCATCCGTACCGATTTTCATGGCACAACGATCTTGTTGGATTGAAAATTGTTTGAATTGAAATTTTGACATTGGAATCTCAGGTTGAGTAATACGATCTCAGATATTTTTGAAACTGACCACTAAAAAAGGAATACTGATTACTGATATTATAGGTACATCTCAATCAAACCTTCAGGCAAGTCCATAATAACTTTTTTGTTCTCGCGGTCAATTTTGACAAGGAAATGGTCAATCATGGGGATGAGAATTTCCACGTCACCTTTTAACACTTCAAATAGAGGTTGCGCGGTGGTGTCGTTGATGGACTGGATTTCTCCCACGTAGCCTAGACGTTTGTCTTCAACTTCAAAACCGATTACTTCGTGAAAATAGAATTTGTTACCGCTAAGTTTGGGTAGCATTTTTATGGGAAGATAGAGGTCATTACCTATGATGGCGTCGGCTTCTTCTTCATTATTGACGTCTTCAAAGCGAATTCGAAGGAAGTCGTTTTTGTGTAGCGAGCTGCTTTCAATAAAAAAAGGAACCAAGTGTTTGTTGCATTCAACAAACACTGATTCCAAATTTTCGTATAGCTCTGGTTCGTCTGTGTCTAAATAGGCAAGGACTTCCCCTTTAAAACTAAATTTTTTGGCGATTTTACCTAAATAGAAACAATCTTCTTTACGCATTTTCGCTTCTAAATTTATGCTTGAGTTTCTTCGTTGTTTTCTTCTGCAGCAGGAGTTTCTTCAGTTGATTCAACTTCAGCAACTTCTTCTTCAACAGCAGGAGCAGCGGCAGCAATAGCATCTGCTTCAGCTTTTGCAGCTGCAGCTAAACGTTTTGCATTCACATCTTGTTCTGCTTTGAAAGCTTTAGCTTTAACATCAGCTTGAGTTTTAGTCAAACCTTCTTTTTTAGCATCAACTGTACCAGTTTTTGCTTCTAACCAAGTTGCTAATTTTGCATCAGCTTGTTCTTGAGTTAGAGCTCCTTTACGGATACCACCATCAAGGTGATGTTTCAATAAAGCGCCTTTGTAAGAAAGAATTGCTTTAGCAGTTTCAGTTGGTTGTGCACCATTGTGCAACCATTTAACTGCGCTATCAAGGTTTAAGTCGATAGTTGCTGGGTTTGTGTTTGGATTGTAAGTACCGATTTTCTCTAAGTATTTACCGTCTCTTTTTGAGCGAGCATCTGCTGCTACAACCCAGTAAAAAGGCTTTCCTTTTTTACCGTGTCTTTGTAATCTAATTTTTACTGACATAATCTAATGATTAAATTTTGAGGTACTCGACCTCTGTTAATTAAGGCTGCAAAGATATACTATTTTTTCTAATATGACAATAGTAGTTTATTGTAAAGAATAAGAATGTTTTATCCCTTTTTAGGTAGTGTTTTTTTTAACACTAATCCTGTTTATTTAGTGATAATACCATACTTTTGTTAATATAAAGACGCATTTTATGAAAAAACAAATCCTTCTTATACTCGCGCTATTTTCCTTAATCTCCTGTGTAGAGGACGTAAGCTTTAATAATCCTTCCTTTCAGGGGGTAAAAGACAATGTTTTTTGGAGAGCTATCGAATCAAAAGCTTCATTAGATCCAAGTGGATCCTTAGTTATCGAGGCCTATTCCGGAAGCGAAGTGATTACTTTAAAGACCACTTCAACAGCGGCTCAAACCTATGTTTTGGGAACCAGTACTTCCAAGACGGCAACTTATGTGAGGACTGGCAGTGATGGTACAATTACTTTCGCCACTGGAACCGGGATTGGCGACGGTCAAATATCCATAACAGAATATGATCCGGAAAACAATACGGTAACGGGTACTTTTAAATTTAATGCAGAAAATATTGACAATAATCCTTCGGTGGGTTCTGTTTTGAATTTTCAGCAGGGAGTCTTTTACAAAGTGCCCATAAGGTAGCGTTTGCTAACCAATTAGGGTGATTACTTCCGGCGAAAACGGTTTGAATTCACCCGTTTTCTAAGTTTATTCTTTTTTTTAAATTAAAATAAAATCATAAATAAGCTAATATATAGTGTGTTATAAGAAAATAGCATTACATTTGTTGCAATTATTATAAATAAGTACATATGAATATTTTTGTTGGAAGCCTTCCATTCAGTATTGAGGAAGCAGATTTAAGAGAGTCTTTCGAGGCTTATGGTGCAGTTGATTCTGTAAAAATTATCACTGATAAATTTACTGGAAGAAGTAAAGGATTCGGTTTTGTTGAGATGCCGAATGATGAAGAAGCTCAAAAAGCGATTGATGAATTGAACGGTGCTACTGTTCAAGGACGTGCAATTGTGGTTAACAAATCTGAGCCAAAACCAGAAGGAGAAAGAAGAAGTTTTAACAATAACAGTCGTGGTGGAGATTCACGCGGTGGTTATGGTGGTGGAAGCAGCCGTGGTGGAGAAAACCGTGGTGGTGGAAACAGAGGAGGATACTAATATTTTTTTCTAAACTATAAAGAAAGGGGACAATGTAAATTGTCCCCTTTTTTGTTTGGCATTTGTTTGTTTTCCGATCCTCTACAAATGGGCAACTAGCCAATCTCCTACATCGCTTGTTTTGTAAACTGTAGCCCCTTTTTTGGCCAAATCCTCGGTAACAATTCCTTGTTCCAATGATTTGTTAACAGCGGCTCTAATCGCTTCAGCCTCTTCCTTCAATCCAAAAGCATCTTCAAACATCATGGCCGCGGATAATACGGTCGCCAGTGGGTTTGCAATGTTCAATCCTGTTGCTTGCGGGTAAGAACCGTGAATAGGTTCATACAAAGAAGTGTGTTCTCCTACCGATGCAGATGGCATCAAACCCATCGAGCCGGAAATTACGGAGGCCTCATCTGTTAAAATGTCACCAAATAAGTTTTCAGTAATTAATACATCATACGAGTTTGGCCATTGTACCAATCGCATGGCTACGGCATCTACAAATTCGTAACTAACGGTCACTTCCGGATAGTCTTTCTCCATTGCTTGTACTGTTTCTCTCCACAAACGGGAAGTTTCCAAGACATTGGCTTTATCCACACAGCATAGTTTTTTAGTACGTGTCATTGCCAATTCAAAACCTTTCTTTGCCAAACGCTGCACTTCCACTCTAGTGTACGTGCAAGTATCATATGCCGTTTCGCCATCGTCTTTTCTTCCTTTCTCGCCAAAATAAATTCCGCCAGTAAGTTCTCTTAAGAACACTAAATCGGTTCCTTCTATACGCTCTCTTTTCAATGGTGAGTTGTCTATCAAAGAGGGAAAGGTAAATGTGGGACGCACATTAGCAAATAAGCCTAATTTTTTTCGCATCAACAGTAAACCTTGTTCCGGTCGAACAGTCGCTTTAGGATCATTGTCAAATTTTGGATGTCCAACGGCTCCAAAAAGAACCGCGTCAGCGGCCATGCAAATTTCATGTGTTTCGTCCGGGTAAGGAACGCCAACGGCATCGATGGCGCAGGCGCCTGTTAAGGCTGGAGTCCAGGTGATCTCATGATTGAATTTCTTTGCAATGGCATTAGAGACCTTTACGGCTTCATTGATTACCTCTGGTCCAATTCCGTCTCCTGCCAATAGTGCTATTGTATATTTCATTATTTGTTTTTTATTAGTGTGTTTTTTCTAAATTATTTCGTTACTACATTCAGCATCTTCTGGGTTGCTATTATTGCGGCGACGGTTTGGTCAGAATCCAGCCCTCTGGTTTTGAACTCTTTTCCGTTAATGGTCCAGGTTATTATGGTTTCACACAAAGCGTCTGAACTGCTTCCGGGAGGAATTCTTACTGCGTAATCGATCAGTTTTGGCAATGCTAATTGCTTACTTGTATATATTTTGGCCAATGCATTCATGAAAGCGTCAAATTGCCCGTCCCCTTGAGCATGCTCTTCAATAATTTCACCGTCTATTTTAAGACAGAGGGTCGTTGAAGGTCGCAAACCTTTGGCATGTGATAACACATAAGACTCCACTATAATTTTTTCCTGGTACGTTTGACTGTCCAAAACATCGGAGATGATGTAGGGTAAGTCTTCTTTGGTAACGGTTTCTTTTTTGTCGCCCAATTCAATGATCCGTTGGGTGACTAATTTTAAATCTTCCTGATTTAATTTTAAACCCAATTCCTGGAGGTTTTTTTCAATATTTGCTTTTCCGGATGTTTTTCCCAGAGCATATTGCCTTCTTCTTCCAAATCGCTCCGGAAGCAAATCATTGAAATACAAGTTGTTTTTATTGTCGCCATCGGCATGGATGCCTGCCGTTTGCGTAAACACATTGTCGCCTACAATTGGTTTGTTAGCTGGGATTCGATATCCTGTAAAAGTTTCCACCAACTTACTCACCTTGTATAGAGAAGATTCCTTTACATTAATTTTTATTTCAGGCATGAAATCATTGATGACGGCAACGGTACTTTCAAGAGGTGCATTTCCGGCGCGTTCCCCCATTCCGTTTACCGTAACATGTAATCCGTTGATGCCCGCTTTCAATGCTTCCATTACGTTGGCAATACTTAAATCATAATCGTTGTGCGCATGGAAATCAAAATGGATGTTAGGGTATTTCGCAGTAATTTTTGAAATGAACTCAAAAGTTTGCGATGGGATAAGAACCCCCAAAGTGTCTGGTAATAATATCCTCTTGACAGGCTGCGTCGACAAAAACTCTAAAAACTGAAAGACATATTCTGGGGAATTGCGCATTCCATTGCTCCAGTCTTCCAAATATATGTTCGTGTCAATGTCGTTTGCTTGCGCTAATGCAATTGTTTGGGCGATTTCGGCAAAATGTTGTTCCGGGGTTTTCTTCAATTGGTGTGTCAAATGATTCATTGATCCTTTGGTCAACAAATTCTGAACTTTGGCGCCCGCTTTCTTCATCCATTCGATAGAGAGTCCGCCGTCAACAAAAGTTAAAACTTCGATTCTGTCGTTGTAGCCTTTTTCATTGGCCCAAGTCATGATGCCTTTTACTCCTTGAAATTCCCCTTCGCTCACGCGTGCGGAAGCAACTTCGATGCGATCAATATTTAATTCCTCCAATAACAATTGTGCAATGGTTAGTTTTTCTGCAGCAGAAAACGATACTCCCGAGGTTTGTTCCCCGTCACGAAGCGTCGTGTCCATTATCTCAATTTTTCTTTTTTCCATTTTTAAATTTGATGGTAGTACGATTTTAATCTAATGAGTTCAGCAATCGTACAATTGTATTTGATAAAATCATAAAACAGTTAGTTCGGCGATAAAGCGAACCAACTGCTTTTTTACTGGTTTCCTTAATAAGGAAGTTTATCGGCAAACTCGACTACTTCTTTTTTTATGTTTTGTAGATAGTCAATGTCATCAAAGCCATTGATCATGTTGTCTTTTTTGTACCCTGAAATATCAAAAGATTCTTTTTCTCCGGTCACTTTAAGCGTGATCGTTTGTTCAGGAAGGTTGACTTCAAGCTCCGTTTCTGGATTCGCCTCAATGGCCTTGAAAATTTTGTCCGCAAATTCAGCGCTAACCTGAACGGGCAGTACGCCAACATTCAGACAGTTGTTTCTGAATATGTCGGCAAAAAAACTCGACACGACACATCTGAAACCGTAATCATAAACAGCCCAAGCCGCATGTTCTCTCGAGGATCCGGAGCCGAAGTTTCTTCCTCCGACAAGTATTTTGCCACTATAGGTTGGGTTGTTTAGAGCGAAATCTGATTTTGGCGAACCATCATTATTGTATCGCCAGTCGCGGAAAAGGTTGTCTCCGAAACCAACACGCTCTGTCGCCTTAAGGAAACGAGCGGGAATAATTTGATCCGTATCCACATTTTCAATAGAAAGCGGAACTGCTGTACTTGTAAGTATATTAAATTTATCGTAAGCCATTGTGATTTTAGATTTTAGATTTAGGATTTAGGATTTCAGATTTTCTATGGGGAAAAACTATGTCTTAAAACCGTAAAGCTTTTTAATTTTGTTCTATTTAAATTGAAATTGCCTTTTGTATAATTCCTTTTTAGGGATTAGGAGGCTATCAAATCCCTTGGGTCTGTTAACACTCCCGTCACGGCAGCGGCAGCGGCCATAAATGGACTTGCCAATAATGTTCTTGATCCGGGTCCTTGACGTCCTTCGAAATTTCTGTTCGAGGTGCTCACTGCATATTTTCCTGCAGGTACTTTGTCGTCGTTCATCGCCAGGCAAGCGGAACAGCCCGGTTGACGCAAAACAAATCCAGATTCAATCAAAATGTCAAGAATTCCTTCTTCTTTTATTTGCGCTTCCACAACATGCGATCCAGGGACCAACCATGCCGTAACATTAGCTGCTTTTTGTCTTCCTTTTACGATAGAGGCAAAGGCCCTGAAATCTTCGATTCGGCCATTGGTACAACTACCTAAGAAAACGTAATCGATTTGTTTTCCTATCATGGCTTCGCCTTGGTTGAAGCCCATATATCCTAAGGATTTCTCATAGGTTTCTTCGCCTTCAGCAACATCTTTTGCCTCGGGGATGCTTTTAGAAATTCCCAATCCCATACCCGGATTGGTACCATAGGTAATCATTGGCTCAATGTCCGAAGCTTCAAAGTTGATTTCTTCGTCAAATGTAGCGTCAGCATCCGTTTTTAATGTTTTCCAATAGGCAACTGATTTATCCCAAGATTCTCCTTTTGGAGTGTATAGACGGCCTTCCAAATAATCAAAAGTGGTTTGGTCTGGCGCAATCATTCCTCCGCGAGCTCCCATTTCGATGCTCAAGTTACAAACGGTCATTCGACCTTCCATGGTCATGTTTTCAAAAACTTTACCTGCGTACTCCACAAAATAACCAGTAGCGCCTGATGTGGACAATTTTGATATTATATAAAGCGCAACGTCTTTTGGCGTAACTCCAAACTGAAGATCGCCAGCTATGTTGATGCGCATTTTTTTAGGTTTTGGTTGCATAATACATTGCGTAGAAAGCACCATCTCTACCTCAGAAGTACCGATTCCGAAAGCAATAGCTCCGAAAGCTCCGTGAGTGGAAGTATGTGAATCTCCACAAACTATTGTTGCGCCTGGCAAAGTAATTCCGTTTTCAGGACCTACAACGTGAACAATTCCATTTTTCGCGTTTCCTAATCCCCAGTGACTGATGCCATATTCTTTAGCATTTTCTTCCAACGCTTTTAGTTGGTTTGCAGACAGGGCGTCTTCAACAGGTAAATGTTGATTTATGGTAGGGGTATTGTGATCGGCGGTGGCAAAAGTGCGCTCAGGGTACAAAACCGAGATGCCTCTTTCTTTTAGACCTAAAAAAGCAACAGGACTAGTCACTTCATGAATGAAATGTCGGTCAATAAAAAACACGTCTGGTCCATCTTCAATTTTACGCACCACGTGCGAATCCCATACTTTGTCAAATAATGTAGTACTCATTTTAAATATTTTTTAAGTGTATTTCTTCAAAAACAGCTCGTTAAACGGCCCGTAATTGTAACAATGACAGCAAATTTAAAAAAAGGAACAAGCTCGTCAATTTGGATTTTTCATTTTATACGATACCCAAACCGTTTTTACGACTACAGATAGCTTATATTTTCTTGTTTGTGGTTTTATCAAGGAATCTGATTTTCTTTTTAAATTCTTTTGTCGTTGTTTGAAATGCAGGTTTCCTCTTCTTTATGTATTAACTATTATTCAATTTAAACGTCTTAAAGACCAAGAGTGTTGAATAAAATGAAATTTAAGCAAGCTTATTCTGCTAATTAAATAGTATTTGTTTGTTTTTGTGTTCGGAGAAACGAAGCCTTTTGCTCTTCTGTTTACTTTGCAAAAATGCTCGTTGAAGGAATCTAGGTCGTTATTTTTTTGTTTGGATAGTACGACATCCAAAAAATTGTTGTGCGGTGGATTTATTGCTTTATTGTTCCGTTTTAGAAATTAATAAGTTTAAAATTACAGGATGAATAGTTTGTTTATTTAATCGGTTGTTTTGATCTTTTTATGGGTATTTGTTGATAACTTGCATCCGTTCTTACTGGAAAAAAACCTAAATTTGAAATTCATTTTTTGAAATTCATTGAATTTGCAACCACCTCATAAACAACTATGTACTTAATATTCGATACCGAAACCACAGGATTACCGAAGCGTTGGGATGCGCCCATAACCGATACGGCCAACTGGCCGCGTTGTATACAAATTGCGTGGCAGCTGCATGACGATATGGGGAAACTCATCGAGCATCAGGATTATTTGGTAAAACCGGAAGGCTTTAATATCCCATATGATGCGGAACGAATCCACGGGATTTCCACTGAACTGGCGGAGGCCGAAGGGGTGTCCTTGGCTGAGGTGTTGGAGAAATTCAACATCGCTTTAGGCAAAGCCAAATTTATTGTGGGACAAAATCTAGGTTTTGACGTCAATATTATGGGTTGTGAGTTCCATCGTTTGGGTGTTGAAAGTCCGATGGCTTCGATGCCTGTTTTGGATACCTGTACCGAAATTACAGCGTCTTTATTGCAGTTGCCTGGAGGTCGAGGAGGACGTTTCAAGTTACCGACATTAACCGAGTTGCATCAGTATTTATTTAACAGACCGTTTTCGGAAGCGCATAATGCCACTGCCGATGTGGAGGCGACCACGCGTTGTTTCCTAGAATTAATCCGTAGGGAAAATTATACTGCAGAAAAACTGGATGTTCCCGCAAGTTACTTTCGGGATTTCCAGGATAAAAACCCGACTGAAATTAAACTCATCGGTTTAAAGCACATCAATTTAAAGGAGGCTTCTGATAAAATTCGCCAGCAGTTTGGGGAAAAGCAGACCGCGGCAATTTCAAAACAAGAGCTTTCCCAAAACAAGAAAGTGCTTGTTGATACGGAATTCGTGCATTTGCATAACCACACCCAGTTTTCTGTTTTGCAGTCCACGATCAGTATTGCAGCTCTAGTAAAAGCGGCTTCACAACAAAAGATGCCTGCCGTTGCCATGACAGATCATGCCAACTTGATGGGGGCTTTTCACTTTGTAAGGGATATTTTAAATCATAATAAAGCGGCTGAAGCCAAGAATGCAGCCTCAATTGAAAATGGCGAGAAAGCTACCGAGGTTCCAATGAAGCCGATCGTAGGCTGTGAATTTTTTGTCTGTGAAGATCACAAGGACAAATCCCGTAAGGACAATGGATACCAAATAGTGCTTTTGGCGAAGACCAAAAAAGGATACCATAATCTGGCCAAAATGTCTTCGATTGCTTATACGGAAGGATTTTATTATGTGCCAAGGATTGATAAAAAAGTAATTCAACAATACAAAGATGATATCATTGTGTTGTCCGGGAATCTCTATGGTGAGATTCCGAGCAAGGTTTTAAATCTTGGTGAAAACCAAGCCGAAGAAGCTTTGATTTGGTGGAAAGAGGAGTTCAAGGATGATTTTTATATTGAAGTGATGCGTCACAATCAAGAAGATGAAAATCGGGTAAATACCACTTTGATTTCCTTGGCTAGAAAGCATGGCGTCAAAATTGTTGCCACTAACAATACCTTCTATATAGATAAAGAAAATGCCAATGCGCATGATATTTTGCTTTGTGTGCGTGATGGCGAAAAGCAAACGACACCTATAGGCCGTGGTCGTGGCTATCGTTTTGGGTTGCCCAATCAAGAATATTATTTCAAGACGGGGGAGGAGATGAAAAAACTCTTTACCGATTTGCCCGAATCGATTGCGAACCTAAGTGAAATTGTCGACAAAATTGAAATTTACAATCTGGCGCGTGAAGTTTTGTTGCCCAAATTTGAAATTCCTGAGGAGTTTAATGTTCCTGAAGATGCTGTTGATGGTGGAGTGCGAGGGGAAAATGCCTATTTGAGACATCTTACTTATGAAGGGGCAAACAGAAGATATCCCGAAATCACGGAGGAAATACGGGAACGTCTTGATTTTGAGTTGCTGACCATTTCTAATTCCGGGTATCCTGGATATTTCTTGATTGTGCAGGATTTAATTGCCGAAGCTAGAAGCATGGGTGTTTCTGTAGGACCGGGAAGGGGGTCTGCAGCGGGATCGGTTGTGGCGTACTGTTTGAAAATAACCAACATTGACCCGTTGATGTACAACCTGCTTTTTGAGCGTTTCCTAAACCCCGATCGTGTGTCATTACCCGATATTGATATCGATTTTGATGATGAAGGGCGAAGCAGTGTGATGGATTATGTGATCCGAAAATACGGTTCGAAACAAGTGGCGCAGATTATCACTTATGGTAAAATGGCCACGAAATCGGCAATTCGAGATACCGCACGTGTACTGGATTTACCTTTGTTTGAAGCCGATAAAATCGCGAAACTGATTCCTGGAATGATGCCGTCTAAATGGAATTTAGCGCGGTTCCTGAATGAAGAGGAAGCTGTTATTAAAAAAGTGGTTCGTCCGGAAGAATGGGATAAAATAAAAGAGTTAATAGGCCTTGCTGGTGAAGATGATCTGAGTGGTGAGACTATTCAGCAGGCTAAAGTGCTGGAAGGGAATTTGAGAAACACGGGTATCCATGCCTGTGGGGTAATCATTACACCAAGCGACATTACAGATTTTGTTCCTGTGGCTACCGCCAAAGATTCGGATCTTTATGTGACCCAATTTGACAACTCAGTGGTGGAAACTGCGGGACTTTTAAAAATGGACTTCTTGGGTTTGAAAACCCTTACACTGATTAAGGACACCGTTAAATTAGTGAAATACAGAAACGGAATCGACTTGAACCCGGACGAATTCCCGATTGATGATGTAAAGACATACGAGCTTTTTCAACGCGGAGAAACGGTGGGGATTTTTCAATATGAATCTGCAGGAATGCAGAAGTACATGAAGGAATTGAAGCCTACGGTTTTCCCCGATTTGATTGCCATGAACGCCCTGTATCGTCCGGGGCCAATTGCCTACATCCCGAGTTTCGTAAAAAGGAAAAATGGCGAAGAAGAAATCATTTATGATCTTGAAGCCTGCGAAGAACTATTAAAAGATACCTACGGAATTACCGTTTACCAAGAACAGGTAATGCTTCTGTCCCAAAAACTCGCGGATTTCTCCAAAGGGGATGCCGACGTTTTGCGTAAAGCGATGGGGAAAAAGCAAAAGGATGTTTTGGACAAAATGAAACCCAAGTTCATC